>NZ_JARESU010000130.1:0-23130 GCF_046027075.1 Paraburkholderia sp. RL18-085-BIA-A
TCCTGCCGAAGACCTGAAGCTGCTTAACGACGCCAGCGCACCGGCGCAATAACCGAGTCGCGAAGCCGGGTGGGCGCGTCAATTTCTTCACGGTCATCCGGTACGAAGCTGGCGAAGCTCATCCTCTCTGTCTCCGCTCTCACGCACTCCAGGACTATCTATACAGAATCGACAACCGCCGGCCGCGTCCGGCAGCTGTCGGCCACCTACGGTCGTTGGCCTGCACTCGCGCTCGGACATTCGAATGTCGGCTCCGTCCTGGTAACAGACCTTTGCGTGCCAATTGAGCGTGAGCACGGAAGTTGATGTTGGTCCGGCGTGTGCTCTGGATCGCCACGCGCAAGACCGGGATGTCCGCGCGGACCCCAACCGCGCAGGAGGGCGTCGCGCTGCGTGGCAATCACAATGAAACATCTGGATGGATCGGCAGCGTGAACTGAAAAACGGCGCCGCAGGGCACGTTCGCGCCTGCCCACAATCGTCCGCCGTGCGCTTCGACGATCGAACGGCAGATCGACAGCCCCATCCCCAAACCGGTGGACTTCGTGGTGTGGAAGGGAGCGAAAAGGAGCTCGGCGCGGTCCAGCGCAAAGCCTGGACCCGAATCGCGCACCGCCACGAGCACGTAGCCACAGTCGGCATTCCCGGTGCTGACTAGCAGTTCTCGCACGCCATCGCTAACGCCGCTCATTGCCTCGATCGCGTTGATGACCAGATTGAGGAGGACTTGTTGCAGTTCGACGCGGTCTCCCTCGACGAATTGCAGGCCGTCGGCGAGTCGCGTCTGCACCGAGGCGCCGTTCTTCATTGCTTCGCCACGGATGAGCTCAAGTGCCTCGCGAATCGCCGCGTTAATGTCCACCCTTTCCTTCCGCGGAGGCGCCTTCTTGATCAGTTCGCGGATCCGGCCGATCACGTCCCCCGCTCGATTCCCGTCGGCGACGATATGGAGGAGCCCCTCCCGGACCTCCTCCACGTCAGGAGGCTGGGCATTCAGCCACCGCAGCGCCGCCTGGGCGTTGGTGACCGTCGCGGCGATCGGCTGGTTGACCTCATGGGCGATCGAGGCCACGAGCTGGCCCAGGGTGGCGACGCGGTTTGCGTGCGCGAGCTCCGCCTGCAACTCGCGGTAGCGCCGCTCGCTCTCGCGGTGCATCTGCGCGTAAAGCCTCGTTATCTCATACAACAGGACAAACAGGACGAGACTGCCGGACAGGAGGCTGCAGACCTTGCCAGCATAAAAGCCGACACTGAAGCGGGCCGGAACCGGATACGAGATCAGGAAGAACTCTGTGACGTACGCGAACATCACCACCATCAGCCACAGATCAAGCACCGAACGCCGCCGGATCCAGAGCGCAACGAGCGCAAGGACGCTCAACAGTGCCATGGACCCGGCGGCATAAAGCCAGAGGGTAGAAAAACGGACCGTATCGAGCATCATGCGCGGCAGTAGCGCATTTCCCGCTGTGACAAGAAAAGTCGCTGCACACACGACGGCCGCCGTCAGCGCGACGCTCGAAAGGATGGCCGCACCTACTGAACCCCGCCACAACCGCTTCGCCGGATCGGCATCCTTCAACAGGGCATAAGCGGCGACGAACATGGCGAACCCGGCGTGCCACAGAATATAGAGCCAGTTTGTGCTCTGCAGCCCGGCGCCAAGCAGGCCACCCGGCGTGACGACGCCTGGAAAGGTCAGCATCCACGGGAATAGCATGAGCGCTGTGAAGAGATACCCACTCGCGATCACGAGGATGGCACGCGAACGCAGGATGGAGAACTGGGCGAATAGCAGAACAGCGGTGATCGAATCGTTCACGATCATCGCCGTGGCATAAGGCGGGATGACGTCGATCCGTCCCGGCTGGAGAGTCGAGACCGGCCCAGTCGTGATGAAACAGGAGACCAGAAAGGCGAGCACGACGGCAATGGCAAGCCGTCTTTGCGCCCGGCCGGGCGACAAATTCAAGAGGATGAAATGCTCGTCCTCCGGGACAACGGCGGCTGTCTTCACCATCGGAGCGACTCTTCGCAACGGCTGGAACGCGCGGCACCAAACCGGTACGTTTGCCACGCTTTGTCCCAAGCTGCCTCAATTCGCCGCCAATTCTGCCCATTGGGCTCGCCTGACGACGAGCAAGCAAACACGCGGCCTGTGAAAAGGCTGGATTGGAAGGATTCGTGCGGCGACGCATATGATCGCATCGGCGACCGACTTCAGAACACCTTTCTCGGACCATTGTGCCGACTCTCCCCGGCCCAACCAGTCACCCAGCGAGACCTCAATGTATCTCGTTTGCGGGCACTTGTCTTCATCTACGAAGCGACAGGCCTTGGCTGCCCGGATGCCGTTTGTGACGGACCGCTTCTAGCGAATTCCCGTCCCCGAGAAGCCGGCTTGGATGACCGGACCACTCCGTTACCTGCCGTTGAACCCCTGACAGCGCGACTGGCGGCAGTGGGTCGACTACGGCCGGTTGCGTCAGGCAGAGTCCATCGGCCATGGATTGACCGTCGTCAGCCGAAGTCGACAGGCCGTTACTCCTGTAAGAGCCACTCCTGGTATTTTGGAAGCCGACCTTCACTGGTCGAGCGAGATAAACTGGGCAACGGCTTGCCTCGTGAACACAGAAAACCGAATGGTTCGATTGCCTGGTTTCCCGGCAATTTCTGCATCTGGCTTCGCCTGTCATGTCATCGGCAGCGGTGGTACAAACGTTAGGTAGCAGTCTCGACCGCGTCTGCCACCCGACGAACGTCCGACATCTTTATTACATTACACCTCAATGTATTTTTCCGCGTGAATACGATCCAAATGCCATCTTCTATCGTTTCCATTACAAGGATCGGAGTGCTCGCCGCGTCGCTGTGCGGCATGCTGGCCATAACGAATTGCGCGAATGCCGCCGATAACGTGATCGTGCTCGATTCTGCTGGAGCGCAACTGACGCTGATCGACGAGGCCACGCACAAGGTTGTCGGCACAGAGCCGACCGGCAAGGAACCGCACCATCTGATGATCACGCCCGACGGCGGCTCCCTGATCGTTGCTGATTCGGTGTCGAACAACCTGATATTTGTCGACCCGCACACCGGTAAGGTGCAGCGGACTGTGCAGGACATCGAAGACCCGTATCAACTGGGCTTCTCTCCGGATCATAAGTGGTTCGTCACGGCCGCGCTGCGCATGGACCGCGTCGACATCTATCGCTATGACGGCACGAATATGGCGCTGGTCAAGCATATCGAACTGGCGAAGACGCCTAGCCACATGACATTCGCCTCGGACAACCGCACCGTGTTCGTCACGCTGCAGGATTCCGGCGAACTCGCGGCAATCGATCTGCCGACCCAGAAAGTGCTTTGGAAAATTCAGGTGGGCAATGAACCCGCAGGTCTGTGGATGACACCCGGCGACCGCTACTTGCTGGTCGGTATGACCGGCGAGGACGACGTGACGGTGGTGGACTGGCACAAGCAGCAGATCGTCAAGAAGATCCACACGGGCCGTGGCGCCCACAACTTCCGCAACCTCGACGACGGCAAGCATGTGGTGGTGTCCAATCGCGTCGAAAGCACGATCAGCATTATCGACTACACCACGCTCACCAATGCCGGCGATATCACCGGCCTGATGGCCGGGCCCGATGACATGGAACTAACTCCCGACAAGCGCTATCTATGGGTGGGATTCCGTTTCGCGAAGCATGTGGGCATCATCGATATGACCACGCGCAAGCTGATCGACACTATTGCGGTGGGCCGTTCACCGCACGGCATCTATTTCTACAACCGCGCGCCGGTCGTGTCGCCCAATCCAGACTAGGCTGGGCAAGTCGTCACAAACTTGCCATTACATGAGTACTGCCGGAACTTGCTAAAGCACGAGGATTCTGATGTTTCATGAAATCGTCGCCCAACTCGACAATATGGTGTCCGTACTGCAGACGCTGTTATATGTCGACGTCGTGCAGCCGTTTTTCTATCGCTTCGGCCTGATGGGTTACGACGAAGACACCTACGACGCACTGTACTGGGTGATCATCGGCGTGCTGGAAATCGTCGTGATGTATCTCGCTTTACGGCCGCTTGAAGCGCTGCGCCCCGTCGAGCAGTGGCAGGATCGCAAGGCGCTGCGCGCCGACGTGATCTACACGTGGATCGTCAAACTCGGCATCATCAACGTTGCGTTCTTTTTCATGCTGCAGCCGCTATTCAATCACTGGCAGAGTCTGATCTCGATCTACGGCATACCGAACATCGATATCGACAGCCTCTGGCCAGGCGTGACGGATCAGCCAGTCGTGTCGTTCCTGATCTACCTGGTCGTGCTCGATTTCGCCGGCTACTGGTATCACCGCTGGCAGCATCGTTTCGGCGTGTGGTGGGAGCTGCATGCGGTGCATCACAGCCAGCAGCAGATGTCGCTGTGGGCCGATGACCGCAACCACTTTCTCGACGACATCATCCAGGCAGCGTTCTTCGCGGCGATCTCGCTGTTTATCGGCGTGCAGCCGAACCAGTTCGTGGTGCTGGTCGCGGTCAGCAACTTCATGCAGAGCATCCAGCACGTCAATGCACGCCTGCCGTATGGCTGGTTGCTCGAACGCATCATCGTCAGCCCGATCTTTCACCGCCGCCACCACGCGGTGGGCTACGGCCATGAAGGCACGGTTTACGGCTGCAATTTCGGCGTGCTGTTTCCATGGTGGGACATGATGTTCCGCACCGTTTCATGGAACCCCGCCGTCGAGCCGACCGGCATCCGCGACCAGCTACCCGTGCCGCATGGCTCAGGGCGTTCGTATGGCGACGGATTGATCGCGCAGCAGTGGCACGTGTTTGGCCGAATTGTGAAGCGTCTGCGCGGGCAAAGGAATTACGCGGGTGGTGCCGTGGAGTGAGTGCAGCTGACACCGTGCAGCTTGTTACTGCGGTCGCACAGAGCTACGCCGCATGTTTGCGACCGGGTTAAAAGAAACCCGACAGCGCCGTCGGTCCCTGGTCGGCGCGCCCGGAGTTACGCACGTTTTGTAATCGACGGCTTTGGATGGTGCAGCGGACGGTCGTGAGTCGCACCCGGATGTCTCCAGTGGGTCGAGGCCGTGTGAAAACGCAAAACTACTCGGTTTTCGGGTGTCGCTTTGCCCTTCCCGAAGTGTCGCGAAGCCGATATGGCGCGATCTGAAGGGTCGTTTTTTTTGAACGTCACGTTCAGCATGCGTTTTCACACAACCTCGGCTAGTTGCGGCCGTTCGACATCAACTCCAAGATCGTTGACAATCGACGAACATACGCAGTTATACAGTTCATCTCGTATCGAATGGAAGTGCTTCATGTTAAAACCTGTAAGACATGTCGTTGCCGCGGTCGCGGTTGTGTTGTCTAGTTTTGCTGTGGCGGCGGAGCAGCAGGCGCCACACTAGCTGCCTGCGTCAACTGCCGCGACGTTCGAGAACGCGCCGGCGATCGTCGAGGGTGCTTTGGGCAAAAACGTCAAATCGACGATCTACGTCTTTATGGACCCGAACTGCATATTCTGTCATTACGCGTGGAAAGCATTCCAACCGTACGAGGCTGCCGGGTTGCAGGTGCATTGGATCCCGATGGGCTTCCTGAAACCGGATTCGCCAGGCAAGGCCGCCGCGTTGCTCCAGGCGCAGGATGGTCCGGCATTGATGCGTGAACTCGAGATGAAATTCTCCGAGAAGGACGAATCCGGTGGCATCAAGCCGTTGGAAAAGGTGCCGTCTGCGACGCAAACGAAGCTGAACGGCAATGCAAAGATGTTTCGAGACTTCGGCTTCGATGGCACGCCGACGATCATTTATATGACGAGCGGCGGCCGGTGGGCAGATGTCAGCGGCTTGCCGCCTTTGAGCTCATTGCCGACTATGCTGAATCTGCCGGAACAACCGATTACCGATCCGTCTTTGCAACGGTTCCGCTAAATATCATTCGCACGTGGTGCGAAGACGGCAATGCGGCGGTTCGGGGTCCTCTGCGAGGATCGCTTCCCCTCGAACTGGCCAAATTGTTTGCAACGGTTTTTTGCCTCGACATGCACCAGTCGCAATCGGCTGAGAGCGGCCATCTACGGGCGTTCGCTCTCACGCCTTGGCGGACATTCGAACGGCAGTTCCACCCAGACACCGGACCTTCGCCATGCCTACTTCGTCGGCGATTGGGAACGTCAGGTTCATGTTGTACTACATCATGATCGACTCGGGGCTGCGTTCTTTACGTAAGCCACGTGCGTCATCGCCGCGCGGGCGCCTACGTTATCTTCAAACGATCCGGAACTGCGGCGACCGCTGCGGTGTGCTGGCCGCCGCTTGAAAGCTTTTGTTCCTGCTCGTGAGCGAACCCGTTCAAAAAAGCATCGACGACCAAACGAACCTTTGCCTCCACGATCGACGCCTTGGGTGGACGTATGATTCCGAGCAGGAGCTGGTGCGATAAATTGAACGCCATCATGTCGTGAAAGAGGATGGCAGCCTCCTGCGCGTCGCAAGTACGCAGTTCCCCGCGTGCCTGACGCTCCTCGCAGAACTTTGTCATTGCCTCGTAAAAGATACGCGGTCCCCGATCGAACCACGTCTGTCCCACTTGTGGAAAGCGACTCGATTCGGCAATGGCCAAGCGCTGCAGCGCGATGGCTCGAGGATGCAGCACGGCCTTGTAGAACGTTTGCCCAATGCTGGTCAACGCCTGCCGCAGCGGCAGCGAGAATGCATCGGAGTCTGCAAATACGCTGGATATCTCGTCGCTGAGATATTCGACCGCAGCAATGAAGAGACTCTCTTTGCCCTTGAAATGCTTATACACATTGGACTTGGAGCCGCCTACCTCAGCGATGATTTCATCCAGGGTCACGCCATCGTAGCCGCGCGCCAAGAACATGTCCGCCGCAGTGCTCAGCAGTTCGCGGCGTCTTTGCGTCGATTTGCTCACCGGTAGACGCGATGGCAGTTTTTTTGAGGCAGGCGTCTTGCTAGTGGGCATGTAAACCTCTTTGCGTTTTCAACCGAACTTCCGATCGCTCTCGACCCAGCCTACCCTAGTGTAGCGTTCCATTCTGTTTGGAACTTCGGCGGCTATTCGGGCGAATGACCTTCTGTAGGATGTCGCGTGGGCTCCTGGTCCAGATGAACGGTTGGGGTTGGTGTTGTGATGGGCGACGAACTCATCGATGGCGCGACCAGTTCGGGCACGCCGCGGCAGCGCCGCTCAGTAATGATATCGCGGAAAGAGCGCTCAACCATGTTCAGCCACGACGCGGAGGGGGGCGTAAAGTACATGTTCAAGCGCGGAGGCTTCGCCAGCCAGGCCTGCACAGCCAGATGCTTGTGCGTGGCGTAGTGGTCAGCGATCAGGTGCAGCATCAGTCCCTCGGCGTTTCGCGATCGATCTGGCGCAGGAACTTCAGCCACTCGATCTAGGTGTGGCGCTGCTGGCGCTAACCGATGACTTGCCCGTCCAGCACGTTGAGCGTGGCAAACAGCGTGCTCGTGCCATAGCGCTTATAGTCGTGCGTCATGGTGGCACGCCCCTTCTTTAGCGGCAACCCGGGCTGCGCGCGGTCCAGCGCCTACTTGGCTCTTCTCGTTGCACCAAAGCACCAGCCCATGCTCGGGAGGCGACATGTAAAGACCCGCGATATCTTCGAGCTTCTCGACGAACTGCGGGGCGCGCGAAACCTTGAAGCCGCCGATGAGGTGCGGTTTGAAACCGTGCGCGCGCCAATGCCGTGGTCAACTCCACCAAACGTGCCAGTTCGACCTTGACCGGCGGCGCACCGCGCGGCAGGTCGCGCTCGACACCGGCCAGCCGCGATTGCACATACCGCTCACTCCAACGTGAGACAGAGCTTCGAGCGAACCAGCCTCGTCAGCTCGTCTCGCTCCTCATCGGTCAACACGATCTCTGGCGCAACTCGCACAACTCGGGGGGCAAATTGCACGACCTCTCGAGGCGATCACGCAGTGAAACTGCTCAATCCAGATAAGTTCCATCAAGAGAAGAACACTTCACTAGCCCTTGCCGCTTGCTCCCGCCGGCACACTCGAAATCGTACCGATTGGTACTAAAGCTTATAGACTTTCCTCCGCCCAATCGATCAAGCAAGGTGGTCAAAAAATAGTGTTTACCCTAATATCATCCTCCTTGCGTCGACATCTACTATGCTTGAACAATAGTACTGACCAGTACTAAATTGGCTTCATCGATCTGTACCCCGCGTTGCGGAGGTCCGCTCCATCAGCACGGACATGACGCATTGCTTCGGTACCAGGCGGTTTACAGCGAGTGCACTTTCAGAGATTCGACGTAGTGGATAATGCCAACTTAGAACAGGGGCTGACCGTACGGACCGCGCTGGCCATCGGCGAGGTCCTTGCAGGACACAGGACCTCTGGTCGCGCGAGCCTTCTGTTTGTTGGGCCGGCGGTCATCGCTTCCATTGCCTACATGGACCCCGGCAATTTCGCCACGAACCTTCAGGCGGGTGCCCGATACGGCTACGCACTGCTTTGGGTGGTGCTCGGCGCAAACATCGTCGCGATGCTGTTTCAGGCGCTATCGGCCAAACTGGGTATCGTCACGAACCGCAATCTCGCCGAAATGTGCCGCGAGCAGTTTCCATTGCCTTTGGTCTACGCGATGTGGGCCATCAGCGAGATCGCAGCGATGGCGACGGATCTCGCGGAATTTCTGGGCGGCGCGATAGGCTTGTCTCTGCTTTTCCAACTGCCGCTGATCGTCGGCATGGTGATTACAGGACTCGTCACGTATTCGATCCTGATGGCCGAAAGGCGGGGATTTCGTCCGGTCGAGCTCATCATCGGCGGTCTCGTCGCTGCCATTGCGCTGTCTTATCTGGTCGAACTGTCCATTGTTCATGTAGCGTGGAGCGCCGCCGTACACGGCATGTTCGTGCCACAGCTACCTACCCGTGATGCCCTCACAGTCGCGGTCGGCATGTTCGGTGCCACGGTGATGCCCCATGCCGTCTATTTGCACTCGGGACTGGTGCAGGACCGTGTACCCGCGCGTACTGACGCCGCTCGCAAAAGACTGGTGCGCTTCTCCAATCTCGAGGTGATCGTCGCGCTGGTACTCGCGGGGCTGGTCAACATGGCCATGGTCATCATGGCCGCCGGTGCGTTTCATACGGGTCATCCCGAGGTGGGTGAGATCGAAATCGCGTATCACACCTTGACGCCCTTGCTCGGCGCTGGCGCGGCCGGTGTCTTTCTTGTTGCGCTCCTTGCTTCCGGGATTTCGAGTTCGGTCGTCGGAACGATGGCGGGTCAAATGATCATGCAAGGTTTCGCAGGGTTTCGTATCCCCGTCTGGCTTCGCCGGACTGTAACGATGGTGCCGACGTTCGTCGTCGTCGCGTTCGGTGCCAACGCAACCGATGCGCTGGTCTATAGCCAGGTGGTTTTGAGCTTCGCCTTACCGGTTCCCATGATTGCATTGCTTATCTTCACTTGCCGGCGAGACATCATGGGACCGTTCGTGAACAGTTGGCTTGTGTCCGTCGCAGCGACTCTGGGAACCGGTGCGATTCTGGTTCTCAACGCCATTCTCTTGCTTCAGACCTTTGGCGTGAGCATTCCGAGGTTGCCGAGTACCGGATGATGGATGAGCAATCTTGACGCCCAGTACGCGGAATTCACCACCTCAGTCCCATTCAGTGAGTCGATTTCATGCCCGTTCTCATGAGAATGGTTTTTCAAACTAGTAAGGCTTTACCCAAAAATATTCACCAGGACAAGGAGATGCGATGATCCAGATTCCTAAGACAGCCCAGCCGGCACCCTTCCGCGTGACTCGGGCAAGCCACCTGACCTTTACCGTCCGTGACCTGGCGCGTAGCCGCGATTTCTATACGGAAGTCGTGGGCTTGACCGTGAGTGACGAGGACCGTGACACGATCTATCTACGAGGCGTAGAAGAACGCTCACACCATAGCTTGATCCTGAAGCGCACGGATGGCGCGCCCTCGTGTATCAGGACCGGGCTGCGGACCTATGATGATGATGACCTGGAAAAAGCCAAGTTCTTCTTCGATAAGCGCGGAATCAAAGCCGAATTCGTCGATGCACCGTTCCAATCACGCACCCTGCATGCATCGGACATCAGCGGAACCCCGCTAGAGTTTTGCTCCACCATGCCGCGCCTTGAACGGGTCGATCAGAAGTTCGAAAGTATTCGAGGCGGGGGTGCACTTCGCTTCGATCATTACCAGGTCACCGCCCCCGACGTCCAGCTGGCAGCAAGCTTCTACGCCGATTTCGGGTTTCGAATTCTGGACTACATGATCGTGGGCGATCAGCCGGTCGGCGTCTTTTTGCACGCCAAGGACTCTCAGTACGATGTCGTTCTTATCAAGCGCCCAGGACCCGCGTTGCATCATTTCGCATACGTCGTCCACGGTATCACTGAAATCATGAGGGCTTGCGATGTCGCCGGTAGCCTGGGCTTTGGCGACAACGTCGAGTTCGGGCCCGGTAGGCACAGTCTGGGACATTCGTACTATGTCTACCTGGTCGATCCGGACGGCCACCGCGTCGAATTGCTGCCGCCCCCGATCTACACCGGCGATGCGCAAGACGAGCCGATTGTTCATGACTTGACCAACATCTCCCGGGTAACCGAGTCGTGGGGACTCCCGCCGCGGTTGACCTGGCTGAAGAATGCTTCTTCCTTCCATGGCGTGGAACGCAGAAATCCGCCGCCCGGAGGACCCGAGCCGTCCCTAGAAGCCTATCTGGGAATGAGCTGAGGCCAGGCGTAGGTGAATATCTGATCGTTGCTCACGAGAGCAACGATCCATCTCATTTGATCAAGGTTAAGGTTTTTAGATATGGCACGTATCCCCTATGTGAGCAGAGAGACCATCCCGGACGGCAGAACAGATCTCTACGACCGGCTGATCGCAGAACGCGGTCCCAATCCCGAGCATATTTTCTTGGCGCTTGCGAACGCCCCGGCACTCACGGAGGCGGTTCTCGGAATGGCAGGCGCACTGCGCAAGCAGACCTCTTTTCCCAGAGTCTTCCGCGAACTTGCAGTGGTAATGGTAGGGGTCGTGACAAATGCGACCTACGAGGTGGACCACCATTGGAATGCGGCTCTGGGCGCGGGCGTACGACGCGAACAGCTCGAGAACCTGCAGGACTTTGAGGAATCGGAACACTTCACCGCCGAAGAGCGCGCCGTGGTTCGCCTGGCGAAAGAAGCAACCCTCGAAGGACGCGTCAGCGACAGTACATGGGACGCTACCGCCTTCCTCGGTCAGCAACAACGTCTCGAGCTACTTGTGACAATCGCCTGGTACAACTGCGTCGTTCGTATTCTTCTGCCATTGCAGATCGAAAAAGAATCGTGGTTCGTGCGCCAATAGTGTTTCCGCTTGACTCAGAAAGAATCCGATGAAACTACTCCGCTATGGGCCCCCAGGCCAGGAACTTCCGGCCATGCTCGCCGCTGATGGCTCCGTGCGTGCCTTGAGCCCGATTATCAAAGATATCGACGAGTCCGTGCTCTCGCCTGAGGGCATGCGCTTTCTCGAAGCGCTCGATCCACTGAAGCTACCAAGGGTGGACGCACCTGGGCGCATCGGCTCGCCACTTGGCGACGTCAAGGAAATCATCGCGGTGGGGCTGAACTACCGCCAACATGCGATGGAATCCAACTTGCCCATCGCTTCCGAGCCGGTCGTCTTCTTTAAGTCGACTTCATCCCTTTGCGGACCCGGCGACGACATACTCTTGCCGCCCGGCTCGACGAGTACGGACTGGGAGATCGAGCTCGGGATTGTCATTGGCAGCACCGCCTCGCGCATCGACAAGAGCGAGGCACGCAAGTGCATTGCCGGTTATGTCATGGTCAACGACGTGTCAGAGCGGCACTGGCAAGTCGAACGGGGCGGTCAGTGGAGCAAAGGCAAGTGCTTCGACACATTCACGCCGGTCGGCCCATGGCTCGTGAGTGCGAGTGAGTTGGAGTCCGGGTCGCTCGAACTGAAGCTCGATGTGAACGGCGCTGCGCGCCAGCGCGGTAATACGGCCGATCTGATTTTCGATGTCGATACGATCGTCAGCTATTGCAGCCAGTTCATGACACTACGCCCCGGTCATCTCATCATCACGGGAACACCGGCGGGCGTGGGCTTCGGTATGACGCCGCGAACGTATCTGGCGCACGGCGATGTCGTCGATATGTCGATCACCGGCCTCGGTACGCAACGTCACCTGGTGCGTGCCGCTTAATTTGCCACTGCTTTGCGCGGAACATGAACCATGAAGAAAATTACGCTCACATTCGATAATGGCCCGACGCCCGGGGTCACCGAGTCGATTCTGGCCATCCTGGCCGAGCGCGGTATCAAGACAACCTTCTTCGTCATGGGGAATCGCATAGGCGATCCCGTGGGTGCGGCTTTGCTCGACAAGATAGTCGAGCACGGCCATTGGGTGGGCAATCACTCATTCACTCATTCCGTCGCATTCGGAGAGAGCACTGAGCCAGGCTATGCGCTGCGCGAGGTCGGCGACACGCAGGCGCTGATTGCCGAGCGTGGCATATCGGAGCGCCTTTTCCGCCCTTTTGGCAATTTTGGTCTTCTCGGACCGCATTTGCTCAGCGAAGAAGCGCTCGCCCATCTGATAGAGCACCGTTTCACATGCATTGCGTGGAACAGTGTGCCGCACGACTGGGATGATCAGGCACATTGGGTAGAACGCTGCCTGTCGGACGTTGCAAAGCAGGACTGGACGGTCGTCGTTTTGCACGATATCGAGGACGCCTCGCTCGAAAGGCTTCCCGAACTGCTTGATGGTCTTGCAAAGCAGGGCATCGAAATCGTCCAGTCCTTTCCCGAAGAGGTCGTGCTGATCCGGGACGGGGAGCCGGTGTCGTTAAAGCCCACCCATGTGGCTGGCCGCAGTTGAGCACACGGCATGACGATCGGGAGAGGGACAATGGACGAGATGCAGGCAATCCTGGCGGAATGGAGCTGCGCCAAAACCATCCGGAAGTACGCTATCGCCGCGGACGGAGACGATGTCGAGGCGTTTGCGGACCTGTTCGAACCGGACGCTATCTGGCAGCGTCCCGACGGCAAGACGTACCGGGGCCATGGGGAGATTCGAGCGATCTACGCTGCGAGGCCCGCAGGGGGCTTCTCGCGCCACCTCGTGTCGAACATCGTGGTGGACCTGAATGGGGGCAGTGAATGAAACCATCGCATCGACGCTTGAAGTCGACATTCCTGAACCCGATTTACGATGCGCATCGCTCGTTGATCGACGCCATCGAGTCTCGCGCTCCCGATATAGCGGGAAAGGCAGTCCGAGACTTCATGAATTTCATCCTTGTCGCGCTGCCAGAGGTGTCTCGCTCATGAGCCCGGAAATTTCCGATTCTCTTGCAGACGAGCAGCTGATCGATGCACAGGTTGATTCCGTGCCGCCGCCCAAGGTTGAAGCACTCACCAGAGTTCGCGGGAAGGTATTGCTTGGAGCCAGCCTTGTCCTGGTCGCGCTCAATCTCCGTCCGCTGTTTTCGAGCCTCGGCTCGTTGCTGCCTGAAGTAGTCCGTGCAAATGGCCTTGCGCCCACGATGGCGAGCGCGCTCACGACCTTGCCCGTCCTGTGCCTTGGCATCTTTGCGCCGGCCAGTCCTGCGCTCGCACGCCGGTTTGGCGCCGAACGGATCATTTTCTGGCTGATGCTGCTGCTTGCGGCTGGTACCGTGTTGAGGGTGGCCGGTCCGGTCGTCGCGCTGTTCGCGGGCACGATCCTCGCTGGCGCCTCGATCGCGGTCATTAACGTGCTCCTGCCCGGCCTGATCAAACGGGACTTTGCCGAGCGTACTGGTCTGATGGCGGGACTGTATACAATGGCGTTGTGCGCGGGTGCCGCCATGGCGGCCGGATTGACCGTGCCACTCGAGCGGCGGTTCCACGGTGCATGGGCGCCCGCGCTGGCTTTCTGGGCATTGCCGGCTCTCGTCGCAGCGCTCTGCTGGCGTCCTCATTTGCAGTCGCCGCAGGTGGTCGGTCATCGAGGACGGATCGTGTCGCGCGGCCTGTGGCAGTGCCCGCTTGCATGGCAGGTTACGATCTTCATGGTGCTACAGTCGATGCTGTCGTTCACCGTATTTGGATGGCTGGCTCCAATCCTGCGTGATCGCGGTGTCTCGGCCGGCCACGCTGGACTGGTGGTGTCGGTCTCGGTGATCCTGCAAACATTGGCGTGCCTGGTAGCGCCTGGTATGGCAGCGAAGCTTCCAAGCCAGCGTGTACTCAATGCCGTCGTGGTTATGCTGGCTGTCAGTGGCTTCCTTGGTTGTTTGTTTGCTCCACTTTCAACGCTGTGGTTTTGGGCAGTTGTACAAGGGATCGGTCAGGGCGCGCTCACCTCGGTAGCGTTGACGCTGATTGTGCTGCGCTCGAAGAACGCGCACATTGCCGCCGAACTTTCCGGGATGGTGCAGGGAGTTGGCTATGGCGTCGGAGCGGCGGGCCCGCTGTTGGTTGGTGTGCTGCATGGATGGACGGGAAATTTCGTTATCGTGGGATGGATGTTCGCCGCGGTTGGTGTGGCTGCTATCATTTTTGGCTTCCTTGCTGGGCGCGCACGTCACGTGAAGGGTGTGTTGTACGAAATCCGCATGATCGAGCGGATAGTCAATGAAGCGTGACCCGGGTACAACGATGCGCTCGCACGCCTCTGATGGATCGTTGGGTGGTCATATACGGTCCGAGTGGAAAACTGACTGATAGCGCTGAATGCGCGGACGTCCGTTCCACATCTAAACCCGCCATAGTCGGTCTGACACGTTGAAGGACCGGTACGGGTCGTGCATGGCCGGTCGCCAGTACGTGCGGCTCCGAGACGCAAGCGGAGCGGCACTGTGAAGCGCTGGCAGCATGCGTGGCCAAACGTGGCTATGATTGGAGGCGGCGATCTATGCCGAACCAGAAAAGGAGAATGCCGGGATGATTCACGTCATTGCCACGATCACTGCCCAGCCGGGTCAACGGGACGCCGTGCTGGCACTATTCGCCAAGAACCGCCCAGCGGTGCTGGCGGAAAACGGATGCATCAGCTACGAGGCGGTAGTCGACGTACCGAACTTCGGGACGATTCAGACACCGCTCGGCAATGACACATTTGCCGTAATCGAGCGCTGGGAAAGCGCCGAAGCGCTGAAGGCGCATGCGGCCTCTGCGCACATGGCCGAATATGGACGCAATACCAAGCCGTTGCTGGCTAGCCGCGTCATCAATGTGCTGCAGGCTTGCTAAGGCGGCGACTCGCACCTGCCGCGTGTGTTAGCACGGGATAGCGCGCGGCCGTGCGCTTAAATGATCAACGCACGGCGAAGGTAGCATGCGGCGCCCCGTGCGAAACGTTCACCATCGGTCCCAGACCAGCGCGTTCGTCCTTGTCGAGCGGCAAAGATAAATATTTTTCGAGCGGCACGCCCCCTTCAGGTGATTCGCTGTCGGGCCATGTGCCGCCATTCGATGAACATGTGTGACTGACTGTCCGCTTCCCTGTGAACTTGAGCCGATAACGTCCGGCCCTCCGGGAACCTCTCGAGGCGCCACCTCAGAAGTTTGGCGCTGCGGATCTATTGGACCAACGCTCGTTCATCGGCCAGTCCGGTCATTCGAGCCTTTCAGTATTTGGCCAATTTTGAATGACCGGTCTGAAAAATCGAACAGGCGCTAACGCCCCCTTAGCCGCCAGTGCAAGGAAGAGCGCGAATGCCAATGGCATCTTGATTGCGCAGGTCAACCGCGCTCCGACGTGCAGCCGGACTGATACGAAATTCGCCAGGCGGCGCTCAGGTGTTGATCCAGACGCGCGCCTGCTCTAGCTCGTTGACGTGGAACGCCTTGACTTCGCCCTTCGTAAAGAACCGCGCCAGATGCGTCGAGGCACGGATCCAAGCCCGCATCGGCGACCACGGCGGCGCGCGTCACCTTGCGGGCCACGGAAACGCCGAGCGTTATATCGGTCCACAGCGCCTTCGGCTCGATGCCGGTGAAATGCTCGATGCGTTCGAGCACGCGGGTCTTGCCGTTCAGTTCGAGATCACCACGCATGCGCTCAATGGCTTCGCGCAGATCGTGGTCGGTGATTTTGCCTTCGACGGAAATTTCGATGACAGGGGAATCGGGCTCGGTGTGATACAGGATCATGGCAAGACCGCCTGACTTGGGAGACGTTACACGCTCAGGCGCGGCGCGGATAAGCCTAGCGTTCGCTAATTTCTTCACGATACCCCTTTTCACACGGCTCGGTTAGCCAGGTTTAACGCCGTTTAGAGTACGCTGACGGCCCCGCCCCGTTACCATCTTCCCGCCCATGCGACACGTGTCGCTGCATGGCCAACCGTTCAGTTGGAGTAAGAGCAGGGACGTGCGGCGCCTCGCGGCCAGGAACGGTCCTTCATAATCGGTTCGCGAATGTCCGCTGACCAGGGGCGAGCCGCCCTTCGGCGCACTAAGGACGCGCTGAACAATGTGCCTCGCATACACGGTTGCCGTGCGAATCAATGCGACGATCGGGTGGCGGGCAGTGGCCGATGCTGAATACCGGGCCTCGACAGCCTTTGGAAGGCGCGTTTTGCGAGTATCTGCGCATTTAAGACGTACCTTGGGCTTCGATGGCCAGCTGTCGCAGAACAGTGCATCAGTTGCTTGGACTCGTATCTGTTGTCGAGCCCGAGCAACGTATCCGTCACTGCCAGATTTCCGGGTTTCGAGATACACCCCGCCGCTGGCGCCGGGGTATTGAAGGCTGGACCGCATATCAGGCGTACGCAGCGCTGCCCGTCCAGGTCAATGCGTCGCGATCAGCGACGTCACGCCCCGCAGCGTATTGCGCGAATGCCATTGCAGATCATGGAGGTTCGTCAGGCGCAGGTTCGGCATCCGCTTCAACAGCGTTTCCAACGCGGTTTCCAGCTCGAGCGTTGCAAGACGCGCGCCGAGGCAATAGTGAATGCCTCCGCTGAACATGATCGACCGGTTCGTGTTTTCCGGCCGCTCGATGATCAACTCGTCCGGCTTATCGAAGTGCGCCGGGTCGCGGTTCGCGGCGCCGAGCAAAATAAAAACGATTGTGCCCTTGGGCAACGTGACGCCATCGACTTGCGTCTCCTCGAGCGCCACCCGCGCCACGAATTGCACCGAGCTGTCATAGCGCATGCATTCGCTGACCGCTTGCGGCAGTAGTTCCGGATGCGCTTTCAGCTTGTCGAGCTGGTCGGGGTGCCGATGCAGGCTGATCAGCGCATTGCCGATCATGTTCGACGTCGTCTCGTGACCGGCAAAGAACAGCAGGATCACGTTCGAAACGATTTCGTCCTCACTGAAGGCGTCGCCGTCGTCGTTCACCGACAGCAACGTCGAAATGAGATCGGTTCCGGGCTTTCTCCGACGCGCCGCGACGACGTCCTTGAAATAGGCTTCCAGCTCGCGGGCCGCCGCGTTTGCGCTGGCGAGCCGGTCCGCATTCAGCGGCGCGACCTCGAGCGACTGCACCAGTTCACCGACGTGGGAACTGAGCATCGACGCATCATCGATGCGCACATCCATCAGCCGGCAGATGATCCTGATCGGCATCGGCACGGCGAATGTCGACACGAGGTCGAACGGCCGGTCCGCGGGCAACGCGTCGATTAGCTCGTCGGCGACCGCCTGCGTAACCTCGCGCAGCAAGTCGATCTGCCTCGCATTGAACGCCTTCATCAGCAGGGCGCGCAGCCGTGTATGCGCGGGGGGATTCATCATCAGGAACATTCGCGACATGGCCTGAAATGCCGGTTGATGGACAGCTTCTTCCCCATACCGGACGCGGACGGTGTCCAGATAGCCCTTTCCCATATTGCGGTCGACCAGCAGTGCGTGGATGATGTCGTAGTGCCCCGTGATGAACGTATTGGGCGCGATCGGAACGAGACGGCCTTCGTCCCTGAGGCGCTGATACAGGGGATACGGGTCCCTATAGAAGTCGGCGGATGACAGATCAGTGAATTTCATGCGATAAGCCTGGACGGATAACGGGTTCATTCGATGCCGCAAACGGCGTGCGCTTCGATAGGTCCGAGGTCGTCGCCAATTGAAAGCTTGGCAAACCTGGGGGCGTCCTTCGGGCCAAAGGGAAAGGCAACTGAGCTGATAGCCTCCGCACACAGTGCGATGATAGGCGAGAGAGTTGACCGGATACTGACCGGTTCATTACCCTTCTGAAATTCACGCTATTTGTGGTTTGCGTACCGTCGCGGGAAACAGCGCATCGTCCGTGAAGCTAGCCGACGGGCGTCAAAATAGTAAAGCGGACTCCCATGAGTGGCGGGTTGCGCGTCGACCGCCGGCCATCCACGGTCGTTCTTGCCTGCGTTCGAGCGGACGTCCAAACAACGTCTCCGGCCGCACAACGGACCTTGGCGTGCGGGAGCACGTCATCCTGTAATCCTGCGCGCAACTCATCGAGGGGCGGGCGTGCGATCCGGGGTGGAAATACGCACCAGCAACCGTCGTCGTGCTGAAAAAAGAAGATTGCGCGCGAACTGCCCGGAGTGGAAGCTTCGACGTGCACGTAGCGGCTCCTGTCGGCGGGCATATGGCCGAACCGGATTACGCGGACCCGCACGTACGGAGCGGGCGCAATCCACTTTTCGACCTGATGATGCAAGGACCTCTGGGCGGTATTCACGTCAACTCCTACAGCCTCGCCCTTCGTCCTCACTTATCCCGCCAGCGCCTCGAGCGCAGTCACCGCGTGGTGCCGCGGGGGATTCAGAGCAGAAGCAGAGAGAAATTCTTGATAGTTCATACTTCTAACAATAGCCTTCGGGTCACGCACAATCTCCGCAACGGGCGGAAAGCTGCGCTAAGCGGCCGACCCGTGCGTGCGGCGAGATGCGAATTCGGCACGCGCAAGTCGAGTACCATCACTCGAAGGCTGTGTATCAGTGACCAAAGTAGATTGAGTGAGTGCCTGCGACGGTCGTCGGTGCACCCGCCTGCGAGGAGCCGATCGACACCCCACCGAATGACGTGTAACCCTGCGTCGTAGTGTCCTGCGATGCGAGACGCGCCTCCGCAGCCTGAATATCCGCCGGATAGTGCACATCGTTGATGCTCGGGCGATAACCCGCCTGTTCAACTTGCACTAGGTCGGCTTGCACTTCAGCACGCGTCATCGGCGCAGTAGCGTTCTGTGCAAAGGAAAGCGCCGGGGCGGCCAGTGCGCTGGCAACCAGCGCTGCATAGATTAGGGTCTTCATGGTGAATTGCCTCCTGAACTGTGGTCGGCGTCACTCACTATGAATGAAGCCTCTGGACTCACCGCCAACGTGAGGAGATGAGTTACCTTTATTCTGTGCCGAGGGTGGTTGCGCGATGTTGACGCTCGCATTACGTTTTCGCCATCTTTGTATAGTGCTTGCCTCTCGCCGTGAGCAGTTGTGCATTGCCCATATGCCTAGCGCGTGGCGCGTTGAGCGGCAATGTTTGAAAACCTGGCTACCCGAAGGAATGAATGACCGCTGTACCCCTGGAAGCTGGCGGTTAGGCGGCATCCAGTCCACCGTCCCTTGTGGGTCGAGGCTGTGTGAAAACGCAAAAGTACTCGGGTTTCAGGTGTCGCTTTACCCTTCCCAAGTCACTGCCAGGCCAATACAGCGCGATCTGAAGGGCCGATTTTTTCGTGAACCTCATTCAACACGCGTTTTCACACAGCCTCGGTCGATTTGCGACGGTGATCATTGACTAGCGCCCCGCAGCCTTTTAAGAGAGGAGCGCGCCACGCCCTCCAGTTGAATTCTGTGAGCCTGCACAACTACGTGAACTCGGCAGGCTCTCGTGATCATCGATCAGATAGTTCTTGTTTGCGAGCGTCATGATGCCTATGCGCATTGCCGGAACGAATGCGACATACGTCCCGAAGCCGATTGTGGAACCGGTATTGTTGATCCAGACATTTTCCGCAGGAGCCTTGGGCGGGCTGATAGCAGTCAGGCGCGTCGCGTTAAGGACCCACGCCGCCGACATGCGGATGGCTCGTCCGCGTAATCCTGCGCGTAGTCCGGCATCTTTGTTGCCGGCACCTCGAGATACGTATTCTTCGTGCCGAACGCGGAGAACAGGCGCTCCTCCATTAGCGCGGTGAAGCTGCGCCCCGTGCTTTGCGCGGTGATCGCGCCGAACGTCCCGATATCGGGGTTCGAATAGGTGCGATACGTCCCCGGCCGATAAGCCGCGCGCCACGCCTCGAAATAGGCGAGCAACTGGTCTTCGTCGTGGATGTTGTCAGGAACCTTCAGCGGTGCCCGCTGGGGGTGGCTGAGGTGCAAACTCTGTAGGCGGGCGAGAAATCGCCCATGTTTCGGAGACCTCAACGAGCTGAAAGAACCGCCATGCAAATCGAGGGCGAAGCGGTATCTTTGAGGTGCATGCTGGTGAGATCGAACTGGCCTTTGCGAATGCGATGCATCAGTTCGATGCCGGAGAGCGTAACGGCGGCACTGCGGAACCGCTTGAACCTGAGCATCACGTTCACCTGCGATTTGATGTGGCGGTGATCCTGGTCGGGTAGCAGCAGCGCATTGCTGCGCTGCTGCCCCCTAAGAACCGTACGTGCGCCTTTAGGAGCATACGGCTCAAGCCTCTGCAAAGGCATCTGTCGACACCCGGTAGTACAACTTCATTTTCCGGCGTACTGCGGATTTCTACGGCAATTGAGATGGTTAACCTGGAGGTTGCTTGCTGCATCCGTGCCGCCGTCAGTTTGCTTCACAATATGCGTAACATCCCAGCGGGTGTTCATTGTGATGGGCTGCTGACAGTTGGAACACATGCCATCTTGCCTTACCCAGACACGGTACAGCTTACGGCGACCGCGCGTCGAGTTCAGCATCTTCTGGCCCCATCGGGATTCGAAGTATGGTGCCCATTGCGGATCGTGCGGATTTGCGCCCGCTCGGATCTTGATGTGCCGTTTTATTGGAGTGTCCGATTCCTTCAGCAAGGTGACCTCTCTTGTCGTGCCATCCTCTTGTTTTTCTGTGACGGCAAATACCCAGTCGCGGAGACCTTTGGTTTTGAAGTATTTCGTTTTTATCCATCGGGCGCCTTTGTTAGGGTGCCTTCTTGCCGCCCATCGCCATAGCATTGACCAGACCTCGTGATCAACCCGATCGAAGGTCTTCTTGGCGACTACATGGCTATGATAATTCGACCATCCTCGTAAAACAGGATTGAGCAGCTTTACCAGGTTCGCCTGTTTAGCCGTCTTGTTGGCCTTGATGATTTCACGAATTTTGTCAAGATGTGCCTTGACGTTCGCTTTCGACGGCTTCATCAGTAGCTTGCCGTTGTACTTGCGAATGTTCCATCCGAGGAAATCAAACCCATCCTTGATGTGCGTTATCCTGGTCTTTTCTGGTGATAGGACCAGCCCGCGTTCCGCCAGGAATTCAGCTACTGCCGGCCTGACTTCATGTTCCAGCCACTCTTTCGAGTGGCCGGTAATAATGAAATCGTCCGCGTAACGCACCATGTTCATTTTCAGACCTCTCTGCCTGGCCCGCGGAAATTTCTCCGCTAGCATCGCTTCGAGGCCATCGAGCGTCATGTTGGCTGCCACCGGGGAAATAATTCCCCCTTGCGGGGTGCCGGCGTCAGTGGGGAAGAGTTCGTTTTGATACACGTATCCCGCTTTGAGCCACTTCTTTAGAATCACCTTGTCCGTGGGGATATTGGCGATCATCCAGTCGTGGGAAATTTTGTCGAAACAGCCGTGGATGTCGGCCTCCAGCACCCATTCCGCACTCGCCTTTTTTGCCAGAGAAATGAAGCATTGTCCTCCAGCGTCAGCAGTAGAGCGTTCCGGTCTGAACCCATAAGAATTCAGATCGGCGGTGGTTTCCGCCACGGGTTCCAACGCCAGCAGATGTAACGCCTGCATGGCGCGGCATTTCATCACGGGTATGCCGAGCGGCCTCGTCTTGCCGTTTTTCTTCAGAATAAAAACTCTCCGAAGCGGAAGGGGCGAATAACCCCGCCTCTTCAACGACGCAATCGCGTTGGCCTTTGCCGCCGGTGTTTTCCACGTTACCTTGTCCACACCGGGGGTGTTCCTGCCTTTGTTTTCAGTCACCCGCTTGACGGCTAATGCACGGCCGCTGAACGAGTGGGTCAGCAGCCATTGCAGGGCTTTCACCCTGTTATGGCGGCCGGCCTGTACCGCCTTCACCATACGCGACTGCAGCCTTCTTACCTGACGTTGAACATCGGCCCAATTGATGCCGTCCCACGTCACGCCAGAAGGTGCACGCGCCCGTGTTGCTGCACTCATTTGCTTTCCTTCCGTATAGATGGTTCTGCAAACTCTCTGGTGAGGAGAGACCACGAGGAAGTCTGCCCGCTTTCGCGTCGGGTGATGTTGCAACCCGTATCCCGTCCATTACAGCCGGGCGTTCGCTTTTTCCCCGATCCTGTGCCCGCACCGCCAAGGGCAGACCTCGCGGCCTGCTGTCCCCGAAGGGAGCGATACGGGGTTTCCACGTTCCGCTTATGGAAGTACGTCGGGTTAGGTGCCTGCTCTGGGCCGGGAGGTATATGGGTCACGAACGCGTAATCGAGAAACGCTGTTCCCACCTCCAGTACCGTTTTGGTTCGAGCGCGGTAGCCATTTCCGCTCGTTCAACCTAACGACCCTATTGCAGGTTCAAATGTTTTCACCATACCGACTATCTGGCACTCATCCGGCGTATGGCTGCCAGAAGGGTACGCCTCTCGCGATTGATACCCCGCGCCTTGCGGCGCTTCGTTGCGTTGTCAGAGCCGCTCTTGATTCAGGCTCCTGGATTCACCGGGTGACACCGGTGGTTCACTCCTTCTATGCGGCGAGAAGGGCGAACAACTTCTGTAAGCGACTTCGTGTCGCACCTCAATCAGGTTATTCAGGTACTTCGAGGATCGCAATTTCGTTCGCCTGGGTAGCGACCCGTCGGTCTTCATCTCGCGGACCGCCCGATGAGATGCCGCGTAGCCGTCCAGCGTGATCGTCGCAGGAGCGCGTCCCTGAGTTC
>NZ_JARESU010000131.1:0-23126 GCF_046027075.1 Paraburkholderia sp. RL18-085-BIA-A
CGTTTTCTAACACGACGTCACCCGACCGTCGATGCGACGCGGCGCCAATTGCGCCCCGTATGAGGGGGCCCGCAATATCTCCGAGAAGACACATCATGACTACCGGTACTGTGAAGTGGTTTAACGATGCGAAGGGCTTTGGTTTCATTACACCTGACGATGGTTGCGATGACCTGTTTGCTCATTTCTCGGAAGTGAAGGCTGAGGGGTCAAGTCTCTCCAGGAGGGGCAAAAAGTGAGCTTCGAGGTCAAGCAGGGACCGAAGGGCAAGCAGGCGGCGAACATCAAGCCTGTGTAAGTACGAGGAGATTTATCTATCGCCGCCTTCTCTAGCAGGTGACGCCGCTCGGCGACTTCCGGATCTGGTGAGCGTGAAGCACGTGTTCATCAAAGCGGCCGCCCGGCTTAACAACCGGGCGGAGAACAGCCACCAACCGACGCGCGCGCGAGCGTCGCATGCGCGGCTTTCGCGACCCGAAACGCACGCAGGCATTTCTTTCGTGCTTCGAATTGATCCGGCAACACTTCGCGCTCAAGCGCCATCTGTTGTGCGCTCCACTGCATCGCAAACAGCTTGCAGCAAGGTTTGTTGCCTGGCGCGAATTCACCGAACTCGCCCAAGATCCGTCGACTGCTTTCTGAACGATTGTCGCCCGTGCCGGGGTTTCGTCTCATGCGCAGCAACTTGACAATGCCCTTGAATCTGACCCCCGATCCTCTTCGAGGGAAGATCACCAGCGAGTGCTACGATTCCTCGAACGCAGCGATGGAGGGCGAAATGAGCGCACAACTGTCGGAATACAAACAGGGGCTTTACATTCAGGCCAATGTCCCGAATTGGCCTGATCAGGCGACCTTCACCGGCACCGTGTCCATCATTGACAAGAGAGGCGCGACTGCGACCGACACGCGGTACATGCCGAACTGGGTGAGGCCGGCGCAATCCGTGGACGAGGCGCGCGCCATTCTTCTTAAGTACGGCATAGACGTCATCGAAGGAAGGGCCCAGCAGGGCAGTGACGTTAATGGGTGACACTGCGCGTACCATGGCTCCCTGAAAATGATTGGGGTTCCTTCATGCTGCGATTTCTCCCAGATAACAGGAGTCGAGTTCATGGAGGATAAGCGCAACTACGAGTACATGGGTTTCGAGATGACTTCCGGTGTCAGCGGAGACTCGACCAACGGGTTCTACGTCGCCACGCAATGGATCAGGGAGACCACGCAGGCAAACCGGATCAACGTGCCGATTGACGGTATTTCCGCAGGCCGCTTCCACAGTCTGGAAAATGCATTTGATGCCTCGTTTGATCGTATGAGGACAGCGATTGACCGCCAGGTGAGTACTGGGCGCACATCCTGATCCTGCGGCACATCTTCGATAGTCCGTCGCCTGGCCGTCGGGCAGCGCCCGCACTATCGCGCCACTGAAAATAATGGATCCTCGGCGGAATCTGTGGGTGATTTTGAGACCGCTGGCTATGTCATTAGCGATGCGGTTCCTGAATGCTCGCTATTCGTCTGTATGGCCGTAAGCGAGAGTGCGCCGCTCCCGGCCATACAGGTAGCGTATTTTGCTTGCGTGGCGTCAAGTGTTCGCTTCGCTGGACTATGTCCACACTTGACGCTGCACGACCCTCGAGTGGTTCGAAGTGCCCGTCGAAAGCGGTATTGAATCGGTTTCGGCTTCGGCACCACAGAAGTAACCTAATTCAGGCAGTTCGATGATGATTCGGGCCCAAACTAACCCACAGATTCCGCCGACGAGGCAAAATAATAGGGCGTTCCTTCATGCTAGGATTCCTCAAGACGGGTGCAACCTGAGCGACGTCAGCATTGACCAAACGATGCGCCCTCGAACCCGCGGGCGGCGCCGCGCGGTTCGCAGCCCATCAGCGTTCCTTGCGTTTTGCTGGCCACGAGGACAGAGATTCGGGCTTACCTCTAACGGCCCCCCGGTCAGCGCACCGACGCCCAGAACCGGACCACGGCGGGGTGAATCACCTCGTGCCACCTGGTGCCGGTGAACAGGTCGTAGTGGTCGCAATCCGATATCGTCAGGCGGCAGCGCTTCTGTGCCGGGATCGCACTGCACAGCGTGTCAGCGGCATGCGTCTGGCCCGCGCCGGCAATGTCGTCGCGGTCGCCCTCGACGGTGCAAAGGGCCGTGGATGCGAGATCCTGCGACTGCACACAGCGTTCGCCGACGCGCCATTTCCCACGGGCAAGCTGCTGTTCCTGAAAGATCACGCGGATCGTGTCGAGCAAATAGGCTTCGGCCATGTCGAGGATCGCGGCGTATTCGTTCAGTGAACGCAGGCTGTTCGCGATGGCCGTCGCATCGCCTGAGAGGCGGCTCGACCAGTAGCGCGATTCGAGTGCCAACTGGCGGTGCGGATGCGAGGCGACGATCGCCGCATGCTGAATGAAGCCCGGACAGACCCGGCGGCCTGAACCGGCATAGCGGGGCGGAACGGTGTCGATCACCGTGTCGCGAAACCAGTCGAGGCTGTGACTTTGCGCGAACCGGTCGACGGCGGTCGGATTGATGCGCGTATCGAGCGGCCCGCCCATCAGCGTCAGACTGAGCGGCGGCGCTTCTCCTTCCCTCGCCAGTAATGCCGTAGCCGCAAGGGTCGGCGCGGTGGCCTGGCAGACGGCGATGACGTGCGTATGCGCGCAGCCCAGTTTTCGCAGAAAGCGTTCGATCGCGAGCACATAGTCGTCGAGCCCGAAGGGGCCTGCGGCAAGCGGCACGTCACGAGCGTTGGCTCAGTCGGTGACGTACACAGCGCCGTCCTGCAGCAGCGTTTCGACCGTTTCGCGCAGCATGACCGCGTGGTGTCCCGCGAGCGGCGCGCAGAGGAAGATGTCCGGTGGCGCAGTGCGGCTTTGACCGCGCCTGGGTGCAACGGGCGCCTGCGCGCGCGTGAATTGCCGCAGCGCGCAAAACGGTGTGCTGTCGACCACCTGTTCGACGACGGGTACCGAGCGGTCGCCGACCGTCAGCGCGGAGATGCCGAACGGCGGCGGCGCGGGGGTCGGTCGAACCAGCCGGTACAGCCAGTCGTAGCCGGCAACGGCGACGGGCATGCAAGGCATCGCCGGCGACGTCCAGGCATCGCATCCGCGCATCGCCCAGTTGCTGAGCGACTGCATCAGGTCACGCTGCTCTTCAAGCCACGCATACCACATGCTGTCTCCTGCGTGCATCCCGGTCTGCCATCCGTCGAGGCCGGAGGGTCATCGGGTAAACGGCAACGAAACGCGCTTAACGGCGATCCCACGCACCGCGAGATTGTTGACCTGACGCAGGAGACACGGCGTCGCGTTTTCGGATCGAAAGAGCCGCCAACGCACAGTTGTCACGGATCGCCGTATGGAAGAAGGAGCCAATTGATGATCGGCGCATACGCGCCACCTGCGCCGTGTAACAGGACGCGGTTCGAACTTCCGCAACTGCGTACGCTTCGCTTTTTCTAAGCGGAGCACCCATCGCCAACCTAAGGTTCGAATCGTTTGAGTGCCGCCAGGTCCTTGTCCGCATGCGGCAAGGCGCTTCCGACCGCGACATCGCGTGCCCGCCCGACTGAAGGAGCATGCTGCCGAGACCAACGCGATCCTGCATGTCACGTGCTAGGCCATTTGGCGCAGTGTGAATTTACATTGAAACACTGGGCGAAATCCGATCCATCGACGTTGGGCCAGTCCTCAACAGCACGAAGCGCCGATAACTGTTCGCCTTTCATCGCCAGTTCACGTACGCGACGCGCCAGCGCATGCTGATAAGGCTCGCTTCGAGCGGAAAGGGGAGTCGCTTCAGGGCGCCTCGCGTGCCTCCCATCGTTTAGCCGACAGCCCGATCGAAACGCCACAGGTCGTCGCGAAGCGCCTGGCGGGCGACCTTGTCCCGGCGCTTTTCCAACAGGGTGACGGGCAGCCCCGTTATAGTGTCGCGATAAACTCGTCCCACGGGGTCCCTTGCAAGGTTTCGGTGGTGGCGTGTCCGCAGGCGCGGATGATCAACGCCGCCCTCTCGAGCTGTTTCAGATCCTCGGACTCGACGATGTCCACCACATCGAAGCGCCCGAGTGTCAGATAGCTGTCTTTCCAGGTGACCGCAGGACATTCGGCCTTGATTTTCTCGGCCACTGTGGCGGCGAGCTGTTTCAGGTCTTTGGGGTCTTTGAACGCGTCAGGCGACAAACGGCTGAGGATGACGTACGTGGCCATGGAATACCTCCGTACAAAAAATTGACCCGCAATTGGGCTTGGCAGACACACGAGGGAAAATAGCCTCCCGTCAACGGGAAGCGTCCCTGTGCTTCTTGATTATAGTGGTGCCCCATGTCCTTGGCGCCCGAGCTTGCGGGTCGTGTCATTTCAGAGCAAGGGATGTCCCGAGACGCGACCACCCCTTGGATTTTCACAAACCGCCGAATGACCGCCTGGTGTGGCGGTCATTCGACGCACACTGGAAATTGCCGCCTTGCGGCCGCTGGCGAGATGCACCCTCGGGCAAGCGCCCCGGGCACGCTGTCCGCGACCGATGTGGGCACACTGGGACGACTACGAGGCCAAGGGCAGCGGAACGCACGGACACACTATGTTCCTTGCAATGGAACACCGCCAGGTCTCTAAAATCTGCTCGTCAGTTGCCCGCAAAATCCCGTCGTTACGTGCGCGTTCTTTCAGGAATGCGTTGGCGCTCAACCTCCCGAAGAGTCGAACGTCTTCGCGCGGGATGGCGGACGCACGAATCGAATGGGGACCAACACCCTCTATCTCGCGCTCCATGTCGAAGCCGCCGTGCAGGAGTGCAGGGAGGTTTCGACGCTGCTGCCGCCTGGCACACTGGTAAGCTACCAGGTGACTGTCGCGCCAGTCGTCGATTTCAGGCAAGGCTTTCGTAGCGCTACGTGGGCGCCCCTGTGGGAACAGTTCTTCTGCGATTGGCGCCAACTCTGGTTCAACGAGCACATCGAGCCGCCGAGCTGGGTGCTGGGTGACGAGGCCATTGCTGCGGGAGCAAAGGGAATCCTGTTTCCGTCGACAATGGCGGCGCCCGGCGTGAACCTGGTCCTGTACGTGATGCCGATGATGTCATCGAGGTGTTCGATCCGTCGGGGGCGTTACCCAAAAACCAGGACTCGTGGCGGTGAAGCGCTAGAACAAGGGTAATTGCGACTACCTTTTGCCTCAACGATGACCACACGTCGCCCCAATCCCCTATCCGCCTACAGGATAAAGTGGCCACTCGAACGGTGAGCTTTTGCAGGCGCCGCCGGTGCGCCTTTCCAGGAGCTTTGACCGATGACACCCTCTCACAACGGCGCGCACGGCACCGTCCATCTGTTGACCTACAGCGACGCGCTCACCGCGAGCGTGCGGCGCACCATGCGGCTCGAAGCCACGCCCGATGGCAAGAGCCTGCTGCTGATCGACGTCGATACGCGCAAACCTGGCATCCACCGCGAGGTGCGCTATGAGATCACGCCGGCCGAATTGATCGCCGCGATCCGTGCGCTCGGCGCCGAATTGCCAGGCGAAAACCATCCCGATGCTGCCGATCGCGACTGAGCCAAAGCCCGCCGGATGGCCGCTCACCGCCGCGCAGTTTACGCCGCGTCACGCCGGCCAGTGGGTGCTGAAGGTTAAAGTCGTCAACGACCACGGCGTCGCTCAACCGGACACCCCGAACTGGAATGCTGGCGGCTACATGCGCAATGTCGTCGAATCGGCGACTGTGGTCGTCGCGTGAGGAGGGGAACATGAAGGCGGCTGCTGTAGTCCTGTCGATGTGCGACGGGGCGGACCGCGAACTCGCAATGCGTGCAATGCCATTCCGTCGGGATGGTGACGCGACAACCCACCCTTTCTTTCGACGAGTGGAAGGCCGAAGTGAACAAGATGCGCACCGTTTACGGCGCGCCGCTGTCGGCCGATGAGGTTGAGCCGATCGCGAGGTATCTGACGGCGATCAATGGCAAGCCTTGATCGGGTTCAAATGACGTGTCGAAAGGGCCTGCAAATTTGCACCCGAGCCAACTGAACAGGGGTAGCGCCCGTCGGGGTGATCGGCCTATTCTGGAAGCATCCGCCGTTCGTCACGATTGAGCGCGTCCAGGGGAACATCATGAATGTACAGAATGGTTTCGTCGACTGCATTGGCAGCACGCCGCTGATCCGGCTTGCCAAGCTCAGTGCGGAAACGGGGTGTGAAATTCTCGGCAAGGCGGAATTCCTGAATCCGGGCGGATCGGTGAAAGACCGCGCGGCTCTGTATATCATCCAGGACGCCGAGCGGCGTGGCGTGCTCAAGGCTGGCGGCACCGTGGTGGAGGGCACCGCCGGCAATACCGGCATCGGGCTGGCGCATATCTGCGCCACGCGTGGTTATCGCTGCGTGATCGTCATTCCGGAGACACAGTCGCAGGAAAAAATGGACCTCCTTCGCGTACTCGGCGCGCAGGTGCGTCCGGTGCCGGCGGTGCCGTACAGGGATCCGAACAACTACCAGAAGATCGCCGGCCGTCTGGCGCAGGAGATGGAGAACGCTATCTGGGCCAACCAGTTCGATAACCTCGTCAACCGGCAGGCCCACTATGAGACCACCGGGCCGGAAATCTGGCGCGACACGGCGGGTACGGTGGACGCTTTCGTGTGCGCTACAGGGACGGGTGGCACGCTCGCCGGCGTCGCGCGCTTTCTCAAGGAACAGAATCCGGCGGTGAGAACCGTGCTTGCCGACCCGCACGGCAGCGGGCTGTACAGTTTCGTGAAAACGCGCGAAATCAAGGCGGAAGGCAACTCGATCACGGAGGGCATTGGCTCCAGCCGTGTCACTGCTAACCTCGAGGGCTCGCCGATCGACGACGCGGTGCGGATCGATGACCAGAGTTGCGTCACTATGGTGTACCGCCTGCTGCGGGAGGAGGGGCTGTTCGTGGGCGGCTCCAGCGGCATCAATGTAGCGGCAGCCGTCTGGCTGGCGCAGCAGATGGGGCCGGGCCACACCATCGTCACGCTCCTGTGCGATCGTGGGGACCTGTACTTTGCCCGGCTATTCAATCCCGCCTGGCTGATGGAAAAAGGGCTCGTGCCGGGTTGAGGCGGTGACTTCACGTTACGCATCTCCCGCGATCCGGCAGGGTTCTGCTACAGAACCCTGCCGGTTCGCCCGTTTCCGCAAAGACAACGGCAAAGCAATCCCGGCGGTCTGCCGCCAGTTTGTGAAGCTATGCGAGCAGTTGGATCTTTTCTCCGATGCCCTCGTCGCGATTGATGGCAGCAAGTTCAAGGCGGTAAACAATCGGGGCCGCAAGCGCCCGATAAGCTGCGCGCCATACGGCGAGGAGTAGCTGCCCGGCTTCGAATCACAAACGTTCGGACCAGCCCGGAATTCCTGGTCAGCCTCCATTGCAGACGGATTGGAAATGCAAAGGGCGTGGCCGCTGGGGCGGTGGGCGCGATGGGCCGTGGCGTAACTCGCGCTCTTATTCGAGCCTGATTAAGTCCTCGAATGCGACTTTCAGCTTGACTTCCGGAACTTCCAACGTAACTTTCGCGGGAAAAGATTCAGTTCCTGCGATGGCACCGCTAGCAATGGCCTTGGCCACTGCATGCTCGATCTCACGCTGAGAATTTACGCCAACCATTTTTAGGAACTTACGTACACTGAGGTTGAAGGTATCTTCGTTCATTTGGGCTCTCCAGTTTTCCGTGAACCTGAAAATTTTCGATGACACAAATGGGTTGGGGGAGGGACCTCAAGTATGCGCGCGATACCTCGATGCAACGCGCAGGAGGCTACCCAGAAAATTCGAGCTTGACCCGGTGCGCGATATTCAGGTGCTGTGCCCGATGAACCGCAGTCTCACCGGCGCTCGCGGCATCAACCAGATGTTGCAGGAGGCGCTGAACCCGCCGGGCGAACACAGTATCGAGAAGTTTGGTTATCGCTTCAGCGTTGCCGACAAGGTCATGCAGATTGAGAACAACTACGACAAGGACGTCTATAACGGCGACATTGGATTTGTGATCCACATCGACGCTGAAGAGCAGGAACTCACCGCAACCTTTGATGAGCACATCGTAACCTACGCATTTGGCGAACTGGATGAGCTGGTGCTGTGTTACGCGACAACCATCCACAAATCCCAGGGATCGGAATATCCGGTTGTGGTGATTCCCGTCTCGACGCAGCACTACATGATGCTCAAGCGGAACCTGTTCTACACCGGCATCACGCGCCGCAAGCGCCTCGTTGTACTGGTCGGGCAAAAGCGTGCACTGGCGATGGCAGTCAAGGGCAAGCAAACGGAACGTCGCTGGTCGAAGCTCGCAGAATGGTTATCGCCGTAATGCGGACTCGCTGCGCCACGCGCTGATAAAATCCGGCAAAGGATCGCCCTCCAAGGTCAGGACCGTCATGGATTACCGCGTCAGTTATGAACACAGCCTGAAGAATGCGCCGGACGAATTTATCGTCCACGTCCCATCGCAGCTCGTCGAAGATATACCGGCTAATGTGCCGCGCGCGCTCCTGCCTGAATACATTACCGACCTGATCCTGAAGCGCTCGCCGCGTATCGGGAAAATCCGGTATCTCCGGATTCTCTGACGAAGACACCTAGCCTGCATCTATCTGGGAACGTGGTCGTTTGAAAGGCCGACCGCCGTCGTGGGTAGGCATGTGTCGCCCGCGGGCAGCAGACGGCCACGTACGGACGTTGGCTCACGCTTTCACGCGGACGTTCGAACGTCGGCTCCGTCCAGACAACGGCCCCCCATGAGCCTGCCCGAGTTAGGAGAAAAAGAGGCGCTCGGCAAGCTTGATGCGTTCATCAGAATCACGGACGGTCAAGACGCCGTCCGGCGTTGCGGGGCGGCGGCCCCCGGAACGCAACGGCAACCTCTAGCCCCGCGGAGAAATCATCACTTCAGCTGCGGCGACTGCGGCATCTCCAGCATGGCATCGATCGCGAACACGTCCAAAGACACATAGTCAAATCCAACAACCACTTGTTGATGTATTTGCTCCCAGACTTCTTATACCGCAGCCGAGCGGTGTCGATTCTCGCGGCAATCGGACCCAAAGCGGAAGGTCGAACGAAGGTCGGGCTACGGTGCCCGGTTGGCGTGTGAGGGGGAGACGCTGGGGGGTTAAAACCTGCACCGCCGACTTGCAGCCCCCTTGGTGCCACAGGAAGGGCAATGCGCCTAGGCGACCGCTCAACTGTTGCCGATCAGAGCGTTTCCACCAGACCACACGCCTTAGTGTGCTTGGTTTTTTTCGCCGCGTGCCGCCCGCCCTCCGTCGTCATAGAATTGTCAATACGGGGGCAACATGAAACATAGACTGGTAGTTGGGCTGCTGTGCGGCGCGCTGCTTGCCGGCTGCATGTCGACCGGGGTCGAAGTGAGGTCTGACCAGATGTCGAGCTTCAGGCCCGGCGTGACGACGTTTCACGACGTGACAGCCACGCTTGGCCCGGCGTCGGTTCAGACCGCGCTGGACGACGGCTCGACGCTGCTGGTCTACATGTTCGTGACGTCGAGGCCGCGCCCCGAGAGCTTTCTTCCGTTCATTGGGTCGCTGGTTGGCGGTGCCGACACGCGGTCGTCGGCGACGGTGTTCCTGTTCGATGTGCACGGCATCCTCAAGAGTGCAAGCACCACGACCTCGAAGGTCGGCACGGGCCTGAGCGCGGGCTTGAGCACCGACCTGCACAGCGCGCCGGTGCAAGGCGATAAGCCGCCCGTGGTGGTCAAGAGCATTCAGTCGGCCGTCGTGGGCAAGAGCATTCAGCCGCCCGTCGTGCAGAGCATTGAGCTGCTTCCGGAAGAGGAAGTCCTGCCGGCCGCGGAAAACAGCGTCGAGCCGCCACTAGAACAAGAGTGGATGGATGCCAACTAGCACCGCATCCAGCACGTGGGCCGATGATTCGTATCCCGCTTCGGCGGCGTCGACTAGTCCGCTGATGCCTGGCAGTGCCGGCCCGGGGATTCCCGGCGTTCCCTTGTGTCGCTTACGCTGCCGGCCTTGCTTGCGTGCCGTTGGTGAAGTCGATTTTTATTCGGAAATGCATCAGGCGGGACGGACTGCCATGGAACTGAGCGTAGAACGCGTCGATGTTTGGGCGGCTACTCTATCAGAAGATACTTCCCGAATGGGCGAGTCTGCCTTTGCATGTCATCGGTAATTTCGGTGGCAATGACGTAAGCGGGCTGCTTCTAGCAGATTCCCCTTTGGCGCAGATGTGGCGAGACGTCGATACTGATGGGCTCGTCATGTCTCGTCGAGTCCGGTCGTTTAAATGCCGACAATCGCAACGATTGTTTGCACGATCCCGGATTGAGACTGGCGGGGAACATCCAGCCCATTGGCAGACGCTCGCTATGGCAGAATCCTCTCACACGCATCCGTGACTAGAATTTCCTGTTGAACCACTCTCAAGCCAGGTCAAATTTCAACCGTGCAACGTCAGGTCGGGAGCGTTAGTTCGGTCTCTGGGAAAACTGGTATGACAAATCCGCAAGATAAGGCCGAATCCGACGAGGATTTGGCTCAGATGATAATAGGGCAAGGGCCCTGCACCTATCTATTGCTGCTCTTGCTTGGCTTGATCCTCCTGTTTCCCTACCTTGAGGAAGGCATATTCGCTCGCACACTGCTCGGCGTTCTGTTTTCAATCGTGCTGCTCGTGGGCGCTTTCGCCACCAGGCAGACCCGGCGGGGGTTCATCCTCAAACTGGGCTTGGCGTTGCTTGGGGTTGGCCTTCAATGGGCGGCGTTGTGGACTCAGAGTATCGCGATTCTGGGCCTTGCCGGGATATCTTATGCTGCCTCTTTTGCAGTCGCGATTGGTGGAGTGCTCCGCTACATTCTCAAGCGCGGGCCAATTACGGCCGACAAGCTGCACGGTGCGCTTGCAGGCTACATCATGCTGGCCTTCCTTTGGGCCTTCATCTACGCCCTGATCGAGAGATCCAGCGCTGGCTCATTCGGTCCTGACCGGCTCGATTTCACACAGCCTGGCACTTTCTTCAGACTGATCTATTTTAGCCTCACGACGCTCACGACCACCGGTTACGGTGATGTTATCCCATTGACCAACCAAGCCCGCTCATTTGTGATGATCGAAGAGTTTGCAGGCGTGTTTTACGTTGGCGTCCTAATCGCGCGGCTTGCCGGTCTCTATCCGTCGACTCTGACCAAGTGACTCTCGATCTGCCTGAACCACCATCAGGCATTGGTGATTGGTGTCTGCGCGCTGTCCGCATTGGGCGCAGCGGGGCTGAACTCCCGCCCCCTTCGAGGTGCCGTTTTTAGATCGCGTTAGTGCGGCAAGAAAAAAGTGAGAGCAAGGGCGAAATAAACGACGAGGAGCCGCGTGCCTTTAAGCAAATCGGAGCGCCCATCGCTCGCCAACTGAGCCGTAACCAGCACGGACAGAACCACGATTAGGACAACGTGCGCCGACTGTCTGGACCTGTCTCGCGGTTACGGCGGCCGTGATGGCTAAAGCGCTGACCTCTGATCAGCTCGATCACTGAGCGTGAGCACGTAAGTTGATGGGGCAATGAGCAAGATAAATGATGTTCGAAGGACGAAGTAAAACCGGGGGCGATGATGCCCCCGTTGTCGTTTCAGAACGGCTCGTCGATGCTCTGGTGTGGCGGTTGTGTCGGACCGCGGTACCAGGGCTCGCGATAGCGCCGGATCTGGGTGGCGTAGGCGCGGCTGAACCACAGATAGAAGTCTTCGATGAAGAACGGTTTTGTCGCGGTAAGGGAAAGATGGTGAACAAGCGACAGTATAAGTAGGATTGCTTATACTGCCAGTGAGTAGAACTGCTGGGCGTGAGTGCATCCGATGCCACGGTCTTGCATTTGATCCTTGGCGATCATGTGCATGAGCTCGATGCCGCTCAACAGGATCCGGGCGCAACGAAAATTCTTGAAGCCGAGCATAGGCCGCGTGCGTCGCTTGATCGCCCGGTGATCCTGCTCGACAACATTGTTCAGATACTTGTTCTGGCGAATCTTGATCGGTGTTTCCCGCTCGGCATTGAGAGCATCCAGCGCGGCCAGGTTCGCACCGCTTTTATCGATTGTCACCGTCTCGGGTTCGCCATTTTGCTCGATTGACTTTTCGAAGTAGCGCCGCGCCGCAGCCTTGTCACGATGGGCACGCAGCAGAAAATCCACCGTGTTACCCTCCTTGTCGACTGCGCGGTACAAATATTTCCACTGGCCTCGGATCTTGATATACGTTTCATCCATGCGCCAGCTCCGACCGACGGCTTTCTTCTGGCGGCGGAAGGCCTTCTCCAGAACCGGCAACACCTTGATGGCCCAGCGGTGCACAGTTGAATGGTCGACCGAGATTCCGCGCTCTGCCATCTCTCTTCCAGGTGTCGAAGGCTCAGCGGATACGCCACATACCAGCGCACGCACGTCAGCATCACGTCGAGCGGATAGTGCAAACGCTTGAGCACCCGTGCCAAGGCTGGATTCAGAGTCGTCATCAAGCGTCCGATCGTTCGTATTGTCAGAACGCATGATACCCGACGCTTACTGCGACAAAGCCAAGAGAATGCGCCCCTCGACGTTGCGGGGTCCATATTTTTGCGACCGGCGGTGAAGGAGAGCTTGATGCGAGCAGAAACGATAGAACAGCGTATCCGGGCCAAGGCGTATGAGCTCTGGCAGGAAGACGGCAGCATGGAAGGTTGTGCGGACGAGTATTGGAACAGGGCGAGAAATCTGGTCGAAGCAGAAATTGCTGAAGAGGATCGCCGACGGGGGACAATCCGCGACGCGGCGGCCAGTGATGAAGCGGACAATTCGCAAGCCTAGCCGGGCAACCAGTGTCGATCTGCAGTGAGCTGCGTCTGGCAACGCTGCCAATAAGGCCGGCACCCGCGCTGCTTTATTGTTCCCCCGCGGGGCCCGTATTGAAAAGACGCACGATCCGAAAGAGGCTCGCGGCACCGATCAAGCGGTCAGTAGCCAGTCGACTGTGCCGCTACCGAGACGGAGCCGAACGCGCCGACCACGCAGCCGCCCATAACCCGCGCGGACTATGGCGACGACGAGTCTTGTCCAGATCGGCGCTTTTGAGCGGCTTCCGGGGCTGCCGGACGGGCAATCGCCTTTACGAGGCGGAGAGGCAGCCGTCAGTGCTCCCTTCCTGCAGACATAACCCTGCAGTGGCCGACGCCATGTAATTGGATGCCCCAACTGAAGCACTCCTCAGAATGCGCGCTAGACGATGCATTCGCGCACGTCTTGCGCCGTCTTCGATATCGGGGTGGCCACGTTTGGAACGCCGCTTGCTGCAACGAGAAGCAGAACTTCATGGCCGGCCAAGGAACATTCCATGGACAAGGAAAGAAAGAACGAAGCGTATCCGTACTCCTCCGGCGGTTGGGGATCGCTGAAGGCGGTCGCGAAAATTCTCTCGCAGGAGAAGGTTGCGCTGAAAGACAGCGCGGTGCTGCTGCGTCAGAACAAACCGGACGGATTCATGTGCGTCAGTTGCTCATGGGCAAAGCCGGCTGACCCGCACACCTTCGAATTTTGCGAGAGCGGCGCGAAGGCGACAGCGTGGGACACCACGGCCAAACGGGTCACGCACGATTTCTTCGACCTCCATCCGGTGAGCGAGCTTCTGACGTGGCACGACCATGATCTCGAGGAAGCCGGGCGCCTCACCGAGCCGTTGCGCTACGACGTGGCAACGGATCGCTACGTGCCGGTAGGCTGGCACCAGGCATTCGACGAGATCGGCCGCGAGCTGAACGGCATGGATCCTGATCGTGTTGTGTTCTACACCTCCGGTCGCGCGTCGCTTGAAACGTCCTATATGTTGCAGTTGTTCGCGCGAATGTATGGCACGAACAACCTGCCGGACAGTTCGAACATGTGTCACGAAAGCACCAGCGTCGGACTGAAAGAGGCGATCGGGGTTGGTGTTGGTACCATCATGTTGGACGACTTCGAAAAGACCGATCTCATGTTCTTCTTCGGGCAAAACGTCGGCACGAACAGCCCCCGGATGCTTCACCCTCTGCAGGACGCCCGCAAGCGCGGCGTGCCGATCATCACCTTCAATCCTCTGCGCGAGCCCGGTCTGATCAGCTTCACGAATCCGCAGTCGCCTGTGCAGATGCTCTCGCCGACCGAGACGCAGATCAGCACGCAATATCACCAGGTCAAGACAGGCGGCGACACTGCGGCGATCCTCGGTCTGTGCAAGGTAGTGATTGCCGCGGACGACGCTGCACTCGCCGCCGGCGGCCCGCGCGTACTGGACGATGCGTTCATCCGCGAACACACGCACGGCTTTGAGGACTTCGCGGACTTTGCGCGGCAGGCCGAATGGACAGACATCGAGCGGGTGAGCGGGTTGTCGCGCGCCGACATCGAGCGCGCCGCTGATGAATATATCAAGGCAACCGCTGTCATTGTTCACTACGGCATGGGACTGACGCAGCACCGTATGGGCGTGCAGAACGTGCGCATGCTGTGTAATTTCCTCCTGCTTCGCGGCAATATCGGCAAGCCCGGCGCGGGGCCTTCGCCAGTGCGCGGCCATTCCAATGTACAAGGGCAACGCACGGTGGGCATCACGGAAAAGCCGGAACTCGCGCCGCTCGACAAGCTGGCGCAGCAGTTCTCATTCGAGCCGCCGCGCAAGAAAGGGATGAACATTGTCGAGGCGTTCGAGGCGATGGTGAAAGGAGAGGTGAGCGCGGTGCTCAACCTCGGCGGCAATCTCGTGCGCTCGGTGCCGGACCGTTTGCAGACGGAGCCGGCATGGAGCCGCCTGCACCTCACAGTCAATGTCGCCACGAAACTCAACCGGACTCATCTGGTCCACGGCGCCGTGTCTTATATCCTGCCGTGTCTGAGCCGCATCGAGATCGACCGGCAGGCGAGCGGAGACCAGGCTGTCTCGATGGAAGACAGTACCGGCTGCATGCACGGCTCCCACGGCGTGACGGAAGCGGCCAGCATCGACGTGCGCTCGGAACCGTTCATCATCGCCGGGATCGCCAAGGCGACGCTCGAGGGGCGTTCGACGGTCGACTGGGACGCATGGCGCGACGACTACAGCCGGGTGCGCGCCGCGATCGCCGAGACCTATCCGGAGATTTTTCACGATTTCGAGGCGAAGATGTGGACGCCCGGCGGTTTCCCGCGGCCCTTGCCGGCGCGCGACCGCAAATGGCAGACGAAAAGCGGCAAGGCGGAATTCATGGTGCCCGAATCGCTGGGCGAGGACCCGGACATGCTGGAGCGCGAGCCGGGCGCGTTGCGGCTGATGACGCTGCGCGCGGATAGCCAGTTCAACACCACTATTTACAACCTCGACGACCGGTTTCGTGGCATCAAGGGATCCCGCATGATCATCCTGATGAATCGTGCCGACATGGAATCGCATTCGCTTCAGGAGGGTGACAAGGTGACGCTGCAAACCATCGCCGACGACGGCATCCAGCGCCGGGTCGAAGGGCTGCGCATCGTACCGTACGACATTCCGCCTGGCTGCATTGCCGGGTACTACCCGGAGTGCAATCCGCTGCTGCCGCTTTGGCATTACGCGAAGGAAAGCAAGGTGCCGGGCGCGAAGTCGATACCGGTTCGCATTATCGAGCGGCATCCCTAGCGCATGATTGCGTGCAATTCGCTGGGAAAATCCAGCATGGACAAAGATCTTGAAGCCGGCATCCGCACGCGAGAGTGTCGCTTCTGGGAGAACGACCGGTGGCCGGACGAGGCGCCGGCAGCAGGCGCGCCGGCAGATCGAAGGCGACGGTGACCACGGGCAGGACAATCGGGGGAGCCGCGTCGACCGATCGGCACTGCGTCAGCGGGACGGCCGGATCGCGCCGGCGGCGCAGCTGCACCGCGTACCTCACGGCGATGCGGACGCGCAAGCTTGTGGGAAACCGTAGGGTCGCTGCCGCTGGACCGCTCGCGGCCCGCAGCACCGCGCGCCCGGTGTGAATCTATCTTCGAGGGGCACGCGGGTCGAAGAATATTGCCAGGAGCGTAGGAAGGGCGCAATGGCCAGGATGGACGTCGTGGCGATTGGCGGTTCCTGTGGCGCCCGGGAAGCGTAGCGCAAGGTGATGGCGCAGCTGCCGGCCACATTTCCCGCCGCAGTACTGGTCGTCCTTCACACCGCCGGTGCGTCCAGCCCGCGCTTGCTGGACCAGATTGTCGGATGGTCGACGCGTTTAACAGTGTGTATGCGCACCGCGGCGCCCCCCTTCTGGCCGGACCGGTGCTGATCGCGCCGCCTGATCGGCACATGACGTCTGCACCCCTGGCGCGCATTCGCGGCGCCCGCCGGGTCCGACGGACACGCGGAACGCAAAGTGCTACAGGTCTCCACACTCAATCGCTCACCTACGTAAATGATCACCGACGTTGGAGCCCACATTCGCGCGACCGGGCGGTGCTGTGGCGGCGCTGCGCGGGCCGGCTGGACACGGCCGACCCGTATCGCCGCCGGCTCCCTCTGCGCAATGTTGCGCGTGGCGGAGGTCGTCGCGCAGCCGCAGCAAAGCGCGTTGCAGCCGGCAGGCGTTCAGGCGGCGCACATCGCGAAACTGTGGAATCTTTCGCTGATCGTGTGCGGGATCGTCTTTGCACTCGTGCTGCTGGCGACCCTCGTCGCGCTGGTGCGCAACACGCGTGGCGCCGCTGCGCATCCGCCGGCGACTCACGCGCCCGACCTGACCTCGCTCACCCATCCCGAACCTCGCACGCAGCGCATTGTGGTCGGCGCAAGCGTGCTGTCGGTCATGGTCCTCGTCGGACTGATCGTTGCCGACGTGCTGACGGATCGCGCGCTGTCGAAGCTACCGCTAGACGATCCTGTGCGCATCGATATGGTCGGCGCGCAATGGTGGTGGCAGGCGTCGTATCGCCCGGAGGGCGGACAGCCCGGCTTCGTCACCGCGAACGAATTGCATGTGCCGGTTGGTCGTCCGGTCATCGTGTCGTTGCAAGCGGCGGACGTGATCCACAGCTTCTGGGTGCCCAACCTGCACGGCAAGAAGGACATGCTGCCGGGCATCGACGCGACGATCGAGTTTCGCGCAGACCGGGCGGGCGCTTATCGCGGGCAATGCGCCGAATATTGCGGCGCGGAACATGCGTTGATGGCGATGCTTGTCGTCGCCGAGCCGCCCGAGCGTTACGCGGCCTGGGTCGCGCGACAGGCGCAGCCCGCAGCGCAGAGCACCGACGCCATCGCGCTGCATGGCCGTGATGTCTTCGAGCGCGCCAGTTGCGCGAATTGCCATACGGTGCGCGGCACGTCCGCGAAGGGCACCCCCGGGCCCGACCTCACGCATCTGATGAGCCGGGAGACAATCGCCGCCGGCGTGCTCGCCAACACGCCTCAAAACCTTGCCGCGTGGATACGCGATCCGAATGCGCTGAAGCCTGGCACGATGATGCCGGCGGTGCCGCTTTCGGATGGTGATCGCCTCGCGCTCGTCCGATGGCTGACCACACTGCAATGAACACGACCCAACCGCTACCCGGTGCGGAAGCCGTCGCGCAGATCAAGGACGGACCGGATGCCGACGCCGATACGCTGGCCGCGCTGGCGCACTCGTGGGACGATCGCCGCGGCGTGATCGGCTGGTTCAGCGCGATCGATCACAAAACCATCGCGCGCCGCTTCATGGTCACGACGTTCGTGTTCTTTCTGCTCGCGGGGCTCATGGCCCTTGTGATGCGCACTCAGCTCGCGCGGCCTGCGAGTCACGTGGTTGGCCCCGACATGTACGACCAGCTGTTCACGATCCACGGCACCGCCATGATGTTCCTGTTCGCCGTCCCCGTCATGCAGGCGGTCGCGATGTACCTGATTCCGTTGCTGATCGGCGCGCGCAGCGTCGCGTTTCCGCGGATGAACGCGTACGCGTACTGGGTCTTCCTGTTCGGCGGTTTCACGCTCTTTATCGCCTTCGCGCTAGGTGCGGGACCGCGTTCCGGCTGGTTCAGCTACGTGCCGCTTGCCGGCCCCGACTACGCGACCGGCAAGAGCAGCGATATCTGGGCGCAGATGATCACGTTCAGCGAGCTGTCCGCGTTGCTCGTCGCAGTCATACTGATCACGACAATCCTCAAGATGCGCGCGCCGGGCATGTCGCTGAACCGGATGCCGCTGTTCGCGTGGGCGACGCTCGTCACACAGTTCATGGTGCTCTTCGCGATGCCCGCGGTCATGCTGGCGAGCACTGCGCTGATTCTCGATCGCCTTGTGGGTACGCAGTTCTATAACCCGTCACTCGGCGGCGACGTGCTGCTATGGCAGCACCTGTTCTGGTTTTTCGGCCATCCCGAGGTCTACCTGATCTTCATTCCGGCGCTCGGCTTCATGTCGTCGATCATCGAGACCTTCTCGCGCCGCCCGATCTTCGGCTACTCGGCGATGGTGCTGGCGCTGATCGCCACCGCGTTTCTTGCATTCGGCCTGTGGGTGCACCACATGTTCGCGACGGCCGTTCCCGATCTCGGCAAGACGTTCTTCACGGCGGCGAGCGTGATGATTGCGGTGCCGTCCGGCATCCAGATCTATTGCTGGCTGGCGACGCTGCTCACCGGTCGTCTTAGCCTGAGGCCGCCACTGCTGTTCGTGCTTGCGTTCTTCTTCATCCTCGTGCTGGGCGGGATGACAGGCATCATGCTCGGCTCCGTACCGCTCGACCTGCAGGTGCACGACACGTATTTCGTCGTCGCCCATCTGCATTATGTGCTGCTCGGCGGCGCGGTGTTTCCGCTCTTTGGCGCCTTCCACTACTGGTTTCCGAAGTTCACCGGACGCATGCTCGGCGAACGCCTCGCCCATTGGCAGTTCTGGCTGTTCTTCGTCGGCTTTAACATCACCTTCTTTCCGATGCATCTGCTTGGCCTGCATGGGATGCCGCGTCGCGTGTGGACCTACCCCGCCGGCATGGGCTGGGGGGGCATGAACCTGGTCGCGACACTGGGTGCGTACATGATCGGCGTGAGCGTCCTGCTGTTTATCGTCAATGTGATATGGAGTCTGCGGCGCGGCGCGCGGGCCGACGCGAACCCGTGGGGGGCGGGCACGCTCGAATGGAGCGTGCCGAGCGCGCCGCCGCCGCATAACTTCGATGTGCTGCCGGTCGTCCACGGCCGCGCGCCGCTGTGGGAGCCGCAGCGCGCGCCGCACGCGGTGGCGGGCCTCGCTGCGCATGCGCGCGAGGTGCTGACGACGAGCGCCCTCGACGCGCAGCCGGACACGCGCCCGCTCTTTCCCGGACCGTCGATCTGGCCGTTCCTCAGTGCCATTGCGACCACGATCTTTTTCATTGGTTCGATCTTCACGCCGTCGGCTGTGTGGTGGGGCACGGTGCCGGTCGCCGTGGCGATGATCGCCTGGTTCTGGCCGGGGCGGCGCGAGAACCGGGTCGCGCGCGCGCTCGAGCGCTGGCCCGATTCGGGCGCCGCGCAGAAGGCGGCGCGCCGCGCGCACGCGAACCCATCGTCGCGCGAAGCGGCCGGCCGTGGCGCGGGGCCGTTGGCCGCGGTGCTCGACGTGCGCGCATTGCCAAGCTTCGGTTTCAGTCATCGCAGCCTGATGTGGTGGGCGACGGCGGGCTTGATGCTGATCGAGGGAACCCTGTTTGCAATGACCGTCGGCATGTACTTCTATCTGCGCGCGGTCAACCCAGCGTGGCCCATGCACGCGCCACCGCCGTCCCTCGTGTGGGGTTCGCTCAACACGGCGGTGCTGCTCGCAAGCCTGTGGCCGAACCAGCTTGCGAAGCGCGCGGCAGAACGCGGCGAACGCGAACGGGCGCGTCTGTGGCTCGCGGTCTGCCTGGCGTTCGCGCTTGCGTTTCTCGTCGTGCGCGGTGTTGAATTCGGCGCGCTTAACGTGATGTGGTACGCCAATTCATACGGTTCCATCGTCTGGCTGCTGCTCGGCCTGCACACGACGCACCTGATCACCGATACCGTCGATACCGCGGTGCTGGCAACGCTGCTCTACACCGGGCCGTTCGAGAAAAAGCGCCTGCTCGACACAAGCGAGAACGCGGTCTACTGGTACTTCGTCGTGCTGAGCTGGCTGCCCATCTACGCGGTCATCTACCTCGTCCCGCGGATGCATCCATGAAGCGTACCGGAATCTCGATCTGGCTCGGTCTACTGGTGGCGCCGGCGGTGGTACTCGGCGCGCAGAGCCTCAACTACGCGCTCGTGCAGGTCGCCTGCGCGACCGGCCAGCACACCGCGCTCGACGCGGTGAGCGCGGCCGCGTTCGTGTTCTCCGTTATCGTGGCTTGGCTCGCATACCGGCAGTGGCGCGGCACAGCCGAGCGGTTCCACGGCAGCTACGTACCCCGCGATGCGCGTCAGCCGTTTCTGGCCCTGATGGCAATGCTCATCGCCGCTTTGTGTGCCGTTATCCAGTTGACGATGTGGTTCCCGCCATGGCTGCTTTCACCCTGCCGATGATCGCGCGGCTTCGCGCGATCTGCCGTTTCGTCGCCCGCGGCCGCCGCCGCGAGCGACGGGTCGCGCTCGGGCGTGCGGGCGCTGCCCTGGCACTGACCCACGCGCCGCTCGCGTACGCGCACGTGCTGACCGATGGCGAACGTGGGGCGCCCGCATTCGGCTGGTCGTTCGACGCCTGGGTCGTCGCGTTGATGTTCGCGAGCACGCTCGCGTATGCGATCGGTCACGTGCGGCTGCGCCGACGCGGCACGCAACACAGTCGCGCAACTCGCGCGTGGCATGCGGGTGCCTTTGCGGGCGGCATGGCCGCGCTCGTGTTCGCGTTGTGCTCGCCGCTCGATACATTGTCGGCGGCTCTGTTTTCCGCGCACATGGTCCAGCACGAAACGATGATGCTGATCGCCGCGCCGCTCCTCGTGGTGGCACGCCCGCTCGGCGTATGGATCTGGGCGCTGCCTCGCGGCGCGCGCCGGCGCGTCGGCCGAACGGTGCGTGCGCCCGCATTCGTCCGCGCGTGGCGGGGGTTGACCGCGCCGCTTGCCGGATGGATCCTCCACGCGGCCGCACTCTGGGGCTGGCACGCGCCGGCGATGTTCGAAGCCGCGCTCGCGCATTCGTGGGTGCACACGCTGCAACACGCGAGTTTCCTGCTGACCGCGCTAGTTTTCTGGTGGACCGTCTTTGGCGACGGTGCATCGCGTCAGTCAGGCGGTCACGCGATGCTGTCCGTGTTTACGACGATGGTCCATACGAGTGCACTCGGCGCCTTGATTTCGCTCGCGCCGGGTCTGTGGTATCCGTCGTACGTTGAGCCGACGAGCGCACTCGGCATCGATGCGCTGCATGACCAGCAGGCCGGCGGCCTCATCATGTGGGTGCCGGCTGCGATCGTGTACCTCGTCGGCGGCCTGGCGATCGCGGCGCGCTGGTTGAGGAGCCCGACGCCAGCGGGTCTCACCAGCGATCCCGCAGCGGCATTGCCGCAGGACGGTGCGCGATGAAGCCACGAACGCCACGCGCATTTGCGGGCGCGCGTCGTCATGCCGCGCTTGCCGCGTGCACGGTCGCACTCGCGATAGCCGCCACAGGCGTCGCAATGCGCGAGGCGCGCAGTGAAGATGCGTCGGGGTCGGCCTCGTCGAACGCCGTCTCCGCCTCGCCCTCCGCAGGTGCTTCGGTGCGGTCCGCTGCGCCTCGACCGGATGCCGGGACGCTCGCGCGCGGCGAGTACATCGCGAAAGCCAGCGATTGTGCGGGTTGCCACACGGCGGCGCAAGGCGGGGCGCCCTATGCGGGCGGACAGGGCCTTGTTTCGCCATTCGGCACGATCATGGCGACCAATATCACGCCCGATCCGCGCTACGGGATCGGTCAGTCCAGCTACGACGACTTCGCGCGTGCGTTGCGCCAAGGTGTCGCGCGTGGCGGCAAGCGGCTCTACCCGGCAATGCCGTACAACGCGTTCGCGAAGATCGACGACGCAGATATGCACGCGCTCTACACATACATGATGCACGGTGTCGTTCCGGTCGCGAAGCAGAACGCAAAGTCGGATGTCGCATTCCCATTCAACCAGCGTTGGGCGCTGCGGTTCTGGCAAATGGCGTTCGTGCCGCGCGAGCCGTATCGGCCGCGTGCCGACCGCGATGCGCAGTGGAATCGCGGCGCCTACCTCGTGCAGTCGGTCGGCCATTGTGGAAGCTGCCATACGCCGCGCGGCGTCGCTTACCAGGAGAAGGGCACGGACGAAGCGTCGTCGGACTTCCTCACCGGCGGCGTCAACGATCACTGGTTCGCGCCGGATCTTACCGGCGATCCGGGCTCGGGACTCGGCCGCTGGCGCGCGCCGGAAATCGCCGCATTCCTGAAGACGGGGCATGGCGGCGGCAACGTCGCCTATGGCAGCATGGTCGAGCAGATCGAGGACAGCACGCAGTACCTCACCGACGACGACCTGCTCGCGATCGGCCGCTATCTGAAGTCGCTGCCGCCGCATGATCCGTCGGGAACCTATGCGCCACAAGACGACGTCGCGCGCAAGCCGCTCAACGGCAGCCGCGTGCCCGATGCGTTGTCCGTGGGCTACAACGTCTATCGCTCGTTCTGCGCGCAATGCCACGGCGACGCGGGTAAGGGCGTACCGAACGTGTTCCCCGCGCTCGCGGGCAATTCGTCGGTGCTCGCGGAAGATACGACCTCGCTGATTCGCCTGATGGTCGAAGGCGGCAACAGTCCGTCGACGCTGACCGGACCACCGCGCCAACAGATGCCGCGCTTCGCCGACACGCTCGCCGATGTCGAAATCGGTCAGGTACTCACCTACATCCGCAGCGCGTGGGGCAACAACGCACAGCCGATCACCGCGAATGACGTGAGTTCGCTACGGCAGAAGCTGCACAAATAGCGCTGCGTCTCCATGGCGATCATCGCCTGGAGAGCGCTGCGGAACGCCGCCTGCTTTTGCCTACCTGGCGGGGCATCGCGCAGACGTGCGCTCGCCGTTCCTGCTCTCTTTAAAGCACTCGATATGACCACCCGGGAGGGCGGTCTAAACGACAAGCGGGCCCAGCATCTGTCGGTTCAATCCTGGCCAAGCCCGGCTTAGT
>NZ_JARESU010000132.1:0-22944 GCF_046027075.1 Paraburkholderia sp. RL18-085-BIA-A
CGGCGCGGGTGTGGCCAAGGCAATCGCTGCGCTGGAAAAGGCGTCGGCATAGGCGTTCTGCCTATCCAGGAGGGCCCAGGGCTATACGCTGGCAGTCCAGCCACAGGTTGCCCTGCTGTGTAACGAACGCTGGGCAGGAGGGACAGCCGCGCTTGCGTGGCCGTCCCGGTTGTGACTCCCGTGGCGCAGTACAACCAGGTGGAGGCGGAGGTTGTCCTCAATGTGTATCTGGGGCACTCAACCTTCGCACCGCGATGAGGCGCCGGGATTACTTGCAAGATGAACGCTAGCCGGCCGGATGATCGATCCGCACTGGCCCGTTAGGGACTCCGCAAATTCGGGGCCTTTCTCCCGGACGGGACGAACGTTGTCGGGACGTTCGCCCCGCTCGCTTTCGCCCAAGTTTCATGCGGCGTGAACGGGCACTGCTATTCGGTGCGGCGGGCCACCTTGCCGCGCCGTCGACGGGCGAAGATGATGGGTTGATCCGCGGCGCCGATTGATCGAGCTGGCGACCTGGCAAAAACGGAAGTGCAGTAAGTGATCGATTCCGGTTCCTGGCTGTACTCCGCAACCTGCATACTCAGGAGGGATCATGAGCAATCCTACAGCTAGAAGTACCAGCAATGCAGGAACGTTGTTGCCCAAGTACCGCGATCCTCGGACGGGGAGGACGTGGAATGGGAGAGGACGCAGCCCCCGCTGGATTCAAGGCGAGGACCGCACGCTCTTTCTCATCAAGAAGGACGAGCGCTAGGAGACCACGAGCTCTTGGCGTCGGACAATGAAGCGTTCCATTCCCTCGACGACTGTCGCAAAGGGCATCGCGCCCAGTCTGCGAAACGCGAATGGCGATAGCCTCGGAACGCTGGTGTGCTACCGCAGGCAAGTCGACGCCATTCAGCAACGGTTTATCTTTTATTGGGCGGCTCCCCGGTCTTCGGAACGATCACGAGCAGGCCGGAAATGCCGGGCCGGCACGCAGGGATACGGGGTCTCGCTGAAGAACTGCTTGATAAGGACGCCAACATCGAGATGAGCACTCCGGGGGGCAATACAGCGCTGATGGTCGCAGCGATGTTCACTCGTACAGAAAGCGTCGAGCGTTTGCTCTCCCGCGGAGCCAACGGTAAGGCTTGATGGACCACGGACGTGAATGCCCACGAACGTGCTACACAGAATAGTGAGCCGCCACCGGTCTCTGGCAAGAGGCACTGGTAAAAGACTTCCTTTTCATACAAAAACAAAAATGAAATTCTTTTAAATCGAGGTGATAGGTTAATTTTATGAGACCAGGTTTTGGCAGCTTGTAGTTGCCCGAAAACTCGTCTTCAAAGAGGAAGATGAAGTACTCTCCGTACGTGAAAATTGTGCTTTCACATCACAATATTGTCATAGGATTCCTGACGTAAGCACACAATCGTTGATAGATATTGTTCATTTTCGTCTTTGGAAAATAACATATCCGATTTGATGAGAATACTTATCAACTAGAATTAGAATAGGCCTTAAGAAATGCGAAGCGTGGTCCGCTTCGTGGTGACAGACCACACCGCTGTGGCTGGTCCTGATTTCGCTATAAGGGTCGTTATCTTGCCTAATTCCATGCTTTCGTTTGCGTCCCATGGACTGCTTGCCTATTCGTGGTTGAAGATTGTTGTCTTCACACTTGTAGTCACTCACATCACGATCATCAGCGTAACGATTTATCTACACAGACATCAAGCTCATCGCTCCCTCGAATTGCATCCAGTTGCCAGTCACTTCTTCCGCTTATGGCTCTGGACAACCACAGGCATGTTGACCGGCCAGTGGATCGCCATTCATCGCAAGCATCACGCGAAATGCGAGACCGAAGAGGACCCCCACAGCCCTCAGACGCGCGGGATTTTGAAGGTCCTGCTGGAAGGCGCCGAGCTATATCGTTCAGAGGCGAGGAATGAAGAGACGATTCGGCGATTCAGCCATGGGGCTCCTAACGACTGGATTGAGCGGAACGTGTACACGCGCTTTCCGATCCTCGGCATCAGCTTGATGATGGTGATTGATGTAGGGCTCTTCGGAATCGTTGGTGTAAGCGTTTGGGCCGTGCAGATGTTGTGGATTCCGTTTTGGGCCGCAGGTGTCGTCAACGGACTTGCGCACTGGGCTGGTTACCGGAACTTTAACTCCACTGACGCAAGTACGAACATTTTCCCATTGGGAATTCTGATTGGTGGTGAGGAGCTTCACAACAATCACCATACGTACGCTACTTCGGCGAAACTCTCAAGCAAATGGTACGAGTTCGACATGGGATGGATGTACATCCGCCTTTTAGCAGCTCTCCGACTTGCAACAATCAAGAAGGTGGCTCCTGTTCCTCGGCTTGCGGACCGTAAATCGGTTCTCGACAATGAGACTTTGCAGGCGGTACTTGCAAATCGTTACGAGGTGATGGCCCGGTACGGCAAGGCGATGCAACTGGCCTACCGTCAAGAACTATCCAGACTGAAGGCCTCCGGATCGAAGGAACGATATCAAATGCTGAGGACGGCGCGCATTTGGTTTCATCGGGAGGAGGATGTCCTTGATGAGAAACAGCGCGAGCGGTTGCCTGAGCTGATTAGTGAAAGTATGAAACTTCGTACCTACATAGAGCTGCGAAAGGATTTGTCGGCTATGTGGGAAAGATCCAACGCTTCGCGTGAGCAACTCGTTACGCAGATGCAAGATTGGTGTCATCGGGCGGAGCAGAGTGGAATTCAGGCACTGCACGATTTCGCCGGGCGACTGCGGCGCTACGCCTGATGTCAGCTCTATCAGTCTTGGAGTTGCCAACACGATGAAGGTTGAAGTTACCGCCAACGGCGTGTAGCGACCGAAGCTAGTTCTCGTGATCGCAGCCACGATCACCTACGCGATTATCGGCTTCGACGGCAGTCGGGCACGCTTGTCACGAATTCGCGGGAGAGCCCCGATCAGCCGCAGTGTTTGCGTGACGTCATGTCGGATGACGCCGGTCAGGATCTGCGCGAACGGGATGTCAGTCAGCACGGTGCGATTGGTTGGCGGTTTGTCCCCGGGATACCGGGCGTCGAAGTTTTGGCGGTCGCGGCAACGGCTGAATCAGTGTCCACAATTCGACGGGTTAACTGCCCCATCGGCTCATTTTGTTAGGGTTTGGAAGAGGATTTGATAATGGCGAGTGGAGAAGTCCCGCTAAGGTTGTCGGATCGGACGGCAGTTGCCATCCATGAAGTGCTGGCTGGTCGAAGGGCTGGTGGTCTCAGCAAATTGTTATTTGCCGGACCAGCCGTCGTGGCATCCATTGCCTACATGGATCCCGGCAACTTCGCCACGAACCTGCAGGCAGGCGCGCAGTACGGCTATTCGCTGCTCTGGGTTGTCCTGGCTGCCAATGTCATTGCCATGCTATTCCAGGCACTGTCGGCCAAACTCGGCATTGTGACCAACCGGAATCTCGCCGAAATATGTCGCGAGCATTTGCCGATGCCAGTGGTCTATGCCATGTGGGGCATCAGCGAAATTGCCGCGATGGCAACGGATCTCGCGGAATTCCTGGGTGGCGCGATAGGTTTGTCGCTCCTGTTCCATCTACCGTTGCTCGGTGGCATGGTGGTAACAGGGGTGGTCACTTACGCGATTCTGCTGGCTGAAAAGCAGGGGTTCCGTCCGATCGAGTTGATCATCGGAGGGCTCATTGCGGCGATTGCAATGTGCTACCTCGTCGAACTCTTCATGGTTCATGTGGCGTGGACCGCAGCGGCTCGCGGAACCTTCGTGCCGACGCTGCACTCAAGCCAGGCCTTGACGGTCGCGGCAGGCATTCTCGGCGCCACGGTCATGCCGCATGCCATTTATCTGCACTCAGGCCTGACGCAGAACCGCGTGCCTGCCCCGACCGAGGAAGGGCGGTGGAAGCTGGTGCGCTTCTCCAATCGGGAGGTGATTATTGCCCTCACGCTCGCAGGTCTCATCAATATGGCGATGGTCGTGATGGCGTCGGCTGCATTTCACAACGGGCACTCTGACATGGCCGAAATTGAAACCGCCTACCATACGCTGACCCCGTTGCTCGGCGCCGGTGCTGCTGCTGTTTTCCTCGTTTCGCTGCTTGCGGCTGGCGTTTCCAGCTCGGTTGTGGGAACGATGGCGGGACAAATGATCATGCAAGGCTTTGTCGGTGTTCGCATTCCGGTGTGGCTGCGTCGCATAGTGACGATGGCGCCGGCGTTCGTGGTGATCGCGTTCGGCGCAAATGCCACTGATGCGCTGGTCTATAGCCAGGTCGTGTTGAGCTTCGCTCTTCCCGTGCCGATGATTGCTCTGGTGATCTTCACCCGCAGGCGCGACATCATGGGGGCATTTGCAAACGGTCGCCTCGTTAATGCCGGCGCGATTCTCGGGACCGCAGTCATTCTTGTGCTCAACGTCATTCTGCTTCTGCAAACCTTTGGTGCAAACATCCCCGGGTTGCGAGGGGCCTGACCGGCTACGTCAATCGTAAACCACGCTATACAAAGTACTTGGGTTCATGTGGCAATGCTCGTTGTTGCAACGGCGGAGGACCCGATCGTTTCTCGTGCCTCGAACCCGATAAAGCGCCCGGGTTGGCTGCCGTCACGCCAGTACGGTGCTCGAATGACTTTCAGTCTATGGGGCAACGAATAGCTAAATTCCGTGTGGCAGCCCGAGCCGACGGAGGAGCCCTGTTGCTCACCCGCTGATCAGGGCTTTTGCCACCATCCCCAACGAAACGCACACCAGCACGCCGGCGAAGCCGATCTGTACATGCCGGGCAGACAGATGACGCGAAGCGAAGCGCCCGACGATCATTCCGAGCACTGTTGTGAGGCTGAACAAAAGCGTGAGCATGAACGGGGGCGACACGCCGGCTTCCATCGCGGAGATGACGCCGCTGCTGCCGACCAGGGCGACGACCATCAACGAGGTCGCCACGATGCCATGCATCGACAGATTCGTGAGCTTGCGCAATATCGGCACAATGACGAAGCCGCCGCCCACGCCTAGCAAACCGGTCATCAAGCCTGTCAACGCGCCGGTGCCTGCGAGCGCAGCGCCGGTTGCCCAGGTCCACGCGAGGCGCCCCGTGCGTGGATTGACACGGCCCACACAAAGTGGCGACATCGTTTGCTCGGATGTGTCCCGGCCATTCGCCTGGGCAAGGAGACGAAGCGCAACGAGCAGCATCACACCCGCGAACAGTTCGATCAGCAATCGTTGCGGCAGCTTGTGCGCGAGGTTTGCGCCGAGCGAGGTGACCGGCATGCCCGTGATCGCCATGAGCAGCGCTGCACGATAGCGCACGAGGCCGCGACGGAAGGCTTCGACGGCGCCGATCGCCGCACTGCCGGCAACAGCGATCAGCGCGACGGGCGAAGCTTGCTGTATCGGCCAGCCCATCCCCACGACGAGTGCGGGAACCGCAAGAATGCCGCCGCCGGCACCGGTCAGGCCCAGCACGGCGCCGACAAGGGCGCCAAGTATCAGTGAAGTCAGCATGAGTGTTTGACAAGAGTAATGAGCCGTGACGTCGTCTGCGGCGGGCCGCTACACGGCATGGTTGGGGGCTTACGCGGTGCTCAGCCGACTATTTCCGGCTTTGCCAGCCACTCACGGCCCTTGAGCATCGCGCGCCAATAGAGCGGAGGCAACACGCGCGCCTTCAGTAGCCACGCCAGTCGCGACGGGCGCTTACCGTTGATCAGCCAGGCCGGGAATGACGGTGCAACCTTGCCCCCATACAAAAACTCCGCGAGCACGATCTTGCCCCGTGCGACCGTGAGCGGGCACGAGCCGTAGCCATCGTAAGAGGCTTGCCCGTGCGCCATTCCGAGACTCGCGAGCACGTTGTGGGCGACGACGGGGGCCTGCTTGCGCGCAGCCGCTGCGGTTTTTGCATTCGGCGCATTGATCACATCGCCTAGCGCGAAGACGTCGGCGAACTTCTTGTGGCGTAACGCTGCGACGACTCAAACGGCGTTCAGCGGAATCTTGATGTACGAGATGCCGTTTTCCTCGGCTTGGGGCAACTGCCCGGCTCGCATGTTGACCTGCACCGATGGCAGGATCAGTTGGGGCATGTCGAGTCTGGCATCGCGCGTCGTGCGCATGGCGACGAAACTCGATTCGCTCGTGCCGTCGCGAACATGGATGTTGCGCTCGCGCTGCTCGGCGACCGTGCTGATGAATTGCACCTCGCGACCGCCGGGCTGATAGTCGTGACACATATAGAGCTTCGTTTCGGGGGGCAGGCTCAGCACCTTGCCGATCGAGCGAAAGAGCGCTCTTGCATCGCCGCCGGGAAAGTCGCAGCGCGCGGTACCGTAGTCGGGCATGAAGAGCGTGTCGCCCACAAAGGCCGCCGTCTCCACACCGTCGCTCACCACATAGGTCATGCATGCGGGCGTGTGGCCCGGCGTATGTATCGCGCGACCCTTCAGTCTGCCGATTTCAAACTCATCGCCATCGGCGAGCAGCCGGTCGAATTGCTTGCCGTCGCGTTTGAAATCGAGCCCGGCGTTGAAGAGCTTGCCGAAAACCTCCTGCACGCGGATCACCTGCGCGCCAATTGCGATCTGGCCACCGACTTTTTCCTTCAGATAAGGCGCGGCCGAAAGGTGATCGGCATGCACGTGCGTCTCGAGCAGCCAGCGTACGTTCACGCCCAGTTCGCGGACGCGCGCAACAAGCTTGTCGGCGCTGGCCGTACAGGTGCGCCCGGACTTCGGATCGAAGTCCAGCACGCTGTCGATCAACGCGCATTCGCGCGTGTCGGTATCCAGCAGCAAATAGCTGATCGTAGACGTCTTCGGATCGAAAAAGCCCTCGATAACGGTTGGGCCTGGAGTGTTCATTGTCGGACTCCTTGATGGAGATCAAATGGGTGAGGCCTCTTACGCAAGCTCTGTGCCATTCGCCGCTGCGCTCGCCGACGGCTTGCAACCAACTGATTCGAAAGATATTTCTTGTCCTCGCTGGAAGCCGCTGACGGCGACTCGTGCAGTTGGGCTGCTGCCACTGCCAGACTTGGCAGTGTCGTGGCAGAGTTGGCAGAGGCACGCTATAGTGGTGAACGCCTCTTCCGAATGCTGTCGCGCATGAAATCGCACCTCCCCATCGTCGGTCCCGACGCTTTACCAACGGTCTCTGCTGACGAACCGGCGCCAGACGTTGGCGCTCTCGTCTCATACCTTGAGCACGACTCTCAGCCTATGATCGTGCTCGACCCGCAGTACCGGATTCTTGCGGCCAATACCGCGTACCAGCGTCAGTTCGGCGTCGCCGGCGAACCGCATATCGGTCACAAGTGCTATCAGATCTCACACCACTACGATGTTCCCTGTGACCAGGCCGGGGAGCACTGTCCGATGAAGCGCGCGCTTGAGAAGGGCGGCCCGGATCGCGTGCTTCACATTCACCACACGCCGCGTGGCCCCGAGCACGTCGAGGTCGAACTGCGTCCGATATTTGGCGCCCCGGGTGCAGTCATTGCTTACGTCGAGCGACTGGTGACGATTCGTAGTGCGTCGGCCAAACCGAGCGCAGAGGGGCTGGTCGGCCGATCAGCCGATGAACTGGTGAGCTTCGTGAAGGCGTTTGCCGGCACGCGCAAAGCACTTGCATCGCATCTCGGATGGAGCGAGCGGACGCTCTACCGTCGCCTGAGAAAACTTGGTCTAAGTTAGCGGAGAGGCCGCTTTGGAGTGTGACCGAGACATTCGCAGAAGTAGCTGAAGGGCGACCATCGTTAAGCGTTATACACCGCCTGCACGCACGCTATGCCACGCCAGGATCGCCTGCTGATCGGCGGACTATCATCCGAATCGTACAAACTCTGGCGGTAGTCGCGTGAAGAGCCGTTTTGTTTTTGCACGATTCGCATGATCACTCGATTCGAGGCCTCGTGTTCCGGCACCAATACGTGTTGAAAGATATAGTCGTCTAGACGTCGAGATATCATCACTTAACTGTCACAAAGGCTTCCTAGAATGTGTCACACGTTCCGGCGCCTGCCGGATGCATTGACGGGGTAAGCATGGACGCAATTCAGATCGAACGCCTGAGCAAGACGTTCAGAAACGGCCGCAAGGCTCTCGACGATATCGATTTGTGCGTCGCGCCGGGAGAAATGGTGGCGCTGATCGGCGCCTCCGGCTCGGGCAAATCGACGCTTCTACGGCACATCGCGGGTTTCACCGTCTCCGACGCACAGCCGTCGCAGATTTCGATTCTCGGCCGCCCAATCCAGCAGAACGGCCGCCTCGTGCGTGAAGTACGGCGGATTCGCCGCGATATCGGCTTCGTGTTCCAGCAGTTCAATCTTGTCAACCGACTGTCGGTCGAGTCCAACGTGCTCATCGGAGCGCTTGCGCGGCTGCCGTGGTGGCGCCGCGTTACTGGCCGTTTCCCAAGCAGCGAACGGGCGCTGTCGTCCGCCGCGCTCCACGAGGTCGGCATTGCCGAACACGCGCAGGAACGCGCCACTAACCTCTCCGGCGGCCAGCAGCAACGCGCGGCGCTCGCGCGTGCGCTGGTGCAGCGGGCCCGCATCGTCCTCGCGGACGAACCGATTGCGTCGCTCGATCCTGAATCGTCGCGCCGCGTGATGGACATGCTGCGCACGTTGAACCGCGATCACGGGTTGACCGTGCTGGTGTCGCTGCATCAGGTCGACATCGCGATGCAGTACTGCCCTCGTACCGTCGCCCTGCGCGGCGGCAAGATCGTCTACGACGGGGCCTCGGCCGCGCTGACGCCGGATTTGTTGAAGCGGCTTTACGGCGACGAGGCTCGCGAGCTGCTCGAAGAAACCGATCACGGCGTCGCACACCAACATGCCGATGCACCCCAGTCGCAGCGCTACTCCTTTGCACTCGATCCTGCGCACTCTGCCTGAAATACAGCATCGCTCCCATTCATTCTGTTTTGCCAACTGGATTAAACCTGATGAAATTCCTGCGTTCACTGATCGCCGGCGCGGCCGCATTTGCGTGCGTCGCCGCCCATGCCGAAGACATCAATCTCGGCATCATCTCGACCGATTCGTCCACCGTGCTGTCGCAGCGCTGGCAGCCGCTGGTCGACGACATGAGCAAGCAAACCGGATTGCACGTGAAGGCGTTCTTCGCAACCGACTACGCCGGCATCATCGAAGGCATGCGCTTTAACAAGGTGCAGGTCGGCTACTTCGGCAACGCGTCGGCGATGGAAGCCGTGGATCGCGCCAACGGCGAGGTGTTTGCCAAGATCACCTATGCGAACGGCGACTCCGGCTACAGGTCGGTGCTGATCACCAACGTGAACAGCCGCTTCAAGACGCTCGACGACGTCTTCAAGAATACGAAGGATGTGACGCTCGGCTTCGGCGATCCGAATTCCACCTCGGGCACGCTGATTCCCGGCTACTACCTGTTCGCCCAGCGCAATGCGCCGGTGAATACCTCGTTCAAGGCGGTGCTACCGTCGAGCCATGAAGCGAATCTGCTGGCCGTGGTGAATAACAAGATCGACATTGCGACCAACAACACCGAGATGCTCGACTCGCTGAAGAAGGATCATCCGGACAAGTTCGCCCAGGTGCGCGTGCTGTGGACCTCGCCGCTGATCGCATCGGACCCGCTTGTCTGGCGCAAGGATCTGCCGCAGGCTACCAAGGACAAGCTCCGCACCTTCTTCGTGAACTACGGCAAGACCGACCCGCACGAAAAGGCGGTGATGGCTGCGATTACCGGCTATAGCGGCTTCGCGGCGTCGTCCGATGCGCAACTGCTGCCGATCCGCCAGATCACGCTGTTTCAGCAGAAGCAGAAGATCCAGACCAACACGCACCTGTCCAACGACGAGCGCAAGACCCAGCTCGCCGCGCTCGACGCCAAGCTGAGCGCGCTGAACACGGCTTCATCGAAGCAATGAGCGCCGCCGACCTGACTACCGCCCGCCCGACGGCCCCGGTCGGCGCGCCGGCGGGCGCTGCTGTGGGCAAGCGCAGCTGGCTGTCTCTGCTAGGCTGGGTTGTCGTGATCGCCGTGCTAGGGGTGGGTTGGCACGGCGCGGATATGCGGCCGCTCGACCTGCTGGCGGACTCCGGCAACATGGGTCAGTTCGCCAAGGACTTCTTCCCGCCGGACTTCACCGAGTGGCGCAGCTATGTGCACGAAATGTATGTGACGTTGTCGGTCGCGGTATGGGGCACGGTGCTCTCGCTCGTGTGCGCAGTACCTTGCGGGCTGATGTGTGCGCGCAACATGGCGCCGCAGTGGGTCGTACAGCCGGTGCGCCGCCTGATGGACGCATGCCGCGCGATCAACGAAATGGTGTTCGCGATGCTCTTCATCGTCGCGGTCGGCCTGGGTCCGTTTGCGGGCGTGCTGGCGCTCTGGGTGCATACCACCGGCGTACTGGCGAAGCTGTTCGCCGAAGCAGTCGAAGCCATCGATCCGCGTCCCGCCGAAGGCGTGCGCGCGACCGGCGCGACCAGCCTTGACGAGATCATCTACGCAGTGCTGCCGCAGGTGCTGCCGCTGTGGATCTCATACGCGCTGTACCGCTTCGAATCGAACGTGCGCTCGGCGATGGTGGTGGGCATGGTCGGCGCGGGCGGGATCGGCGTGGTGCTGTATGAAGCGATCCGCTCGTTCGATTACGCATCCACCGCGGCGGTGCTGATCATGGTGATCGTCGTCGTCACAGCAATCGATCTGGCCTCCGCGTGGGTGCGCGCAAAGGTCATCTGATGCGTGAGCGCGGACGGACGGCCGACGGCCCCTCGCCGGCTCGTCCGCGTAGCGGCTATTCCTTCTGACGCGGCCGGCTTGCTCGCGGCCCCAGCACCGGTCATGCACCAGCGTCGCGCCGGCAGCGCGGCGCAGACGCGCCGCCCAGCATGGTGGCGCGCAACTTCCCTCGCCTTCTGGAGTCGCTGCCCTGAACGCGTGAATCGGCGACGCGTGCGATCACGGACACGCTCAAAGGCTATGCCGCGGCAAACCGGGATCTGCGCTCCAACGCCGGAGCGCCTTCCAGCTTAAATTAATTATCGATGCGCCATGCGTGTCCGGCCGCTCATCGACCGCTAATTTGGCAGTACCTGCGCCGCTGCACGCCCATCAAAGTGCGTTAGACGCCGCGCCGAGCACCACGTCGACGAACGCGCGCCCGGCGTCTTCGAGCGCGCCGGAATTGTCGATGGTGGTCAGGCAAACGCCCTCCGGCAACGAGAACGGCGCGCGGCGCGCGAGCCTTGCCGCCACCTGTTCCGCGTTCTCCCGTGCACGCGCACCGAGACGCGCCTCCAGCACATGAGGCGCGGCGTCGATATGGACTACGTTCGTGGCAGGATAGCGTTCGAGCGTGCGGTGCACATGCTGACGCGAGCCGTTGACGACCACGGCACAGCCGCGCGCGAGCCACGCATCGAGTTCGATGCCGATGCCGTAACGCAGCCCATGACTCGACCAGTCGAGCGCAAAGAGACCGAGCGCCGAGCGCAACTCGAATTCTTCGACGGTAAGCGCAACGTGCACCTCGCCATTGCCGCTCGGCCGTGTGATGTAACGATGCGCAAACAGGATGGGTTCACTCTTCATGCGATCGCGCGCAAAGCCTAGCAGCGAGTCCTTGCCCGCACCCGAGGGCCCCATCACGTAAATTAAACGGCCATGCATTGCTTCTCCACCTTAACATTCTGAAACGGTAAACGCTGCCACGGCACCAAGGACTGGCCAAGGTGCGGGCTCGACAAACAGCGCTGCGTTGTCAACAACCAGCACACCGAGTTGCGTAATCCTCTGCTGCCACCATGCGACTAGCGCCGAACGCTCATCCGCTGCGTCGAGCGAGTTGGACAGCGTCATATGAAAACGGAATTCATCGAACACGTATGGACAACCCCATTCGACGAGCAAGGCGCGCTGGCTTTCCGTCAGCGGCGCGGCCAGACGGCGCGCCAGATCGGCGGCGGACGACTTCGCACGCAAGCCGCCTAGCGTGCGCAGCGCACCGGACGCGAGCGCGCGCATGTCCGCTTCGCAAGCGGAAGTCGCGGGCCGCGGCACCACGGGTTCGCGAAGCGTCGCCACTTTCCACGTCGACACCCAGCCATTCAGGGCCAGCCTGCCACCAGCCGGACGCACGCGACGGTGCGTAATACACCGCAATGCGCGCGTCGGCGGAGCATTCGACCGCTTCATTCTCCACCCCAGCGGCCGTACTCATGCGTCGTGTTCCACCATCAGTTGCACGCGATCGGCCGCGAAGTGCGTCACGCCATATTTGATCGGCGTGCCCTGCAGATCGACATCGACGTTCTCGCCCCACAACACCGGCTGCTGCCGGTTGATGTTCAGCCGTCGCGCCACTTCCGGCTCGGGCAGCACGCTGCCGATGCGGCTCCATTTGCGCAGATAGTCGGCCACACCGAACTCGGCCAGCGCCCTGGTAATGCCGCCGGTGACCTCCAGCACCTGCGGCAGGTCCGCGAAACGCGCAGCCGGGTACCAGTTGCGCGCGAAGGTGAGCGGCACGCCGTCGGATTCATGCAACGATTCGATCCGGTAGACCGGCGCGCCGGCACGCAGACCCAGCGCCTTCGCCACATTCGGCTCAGCCTTGACCCGCATCGCAGACAGCATCGCGCCGCTCGCCGCATGATGCTGCTGACGCAGATTCTCGGTGAAACGCGTGCGGCGGCCGATCGTATAGTCGATCGCGCCGGGCTGCACGAAGGTGCCGCGCCCCTGCTCGACGCTGACGAGCCCTTGTTCGGCAAGCCCCAGCATCGCGCGTCGCACAGTATGGCGGTTGACGCCGAAACGCCTGGCCAGCTCGCCTTCGCTCGGCAGGCGCCCATCTTCGCCGAACCCGCTGGCCGCTATCTCGGCAGCGAGGATCTGCTCGATCTGCCTCCACACGGCAACCCCCGCGCCACGTTCGAGCTGCGCGCCCGGCGCGGTATCGTTCGATGTCATGGTGCTGTCATTCCCGTCAGTTCAAATATTCGTTGTGACATGCATTGTAGTGCGCGACCGGTGATGGAAATATGAAAACACGGTTGCTGCAAGCACAATTAGTTTAGCTTCAAACGTCTAGACGTTTAGATGAATAGATGGTCAAATAACGACTCGCTGGATCAACAGGAACCCCGATGAGTGCCTCTTCCGCCTTGCCTTCCTCCGCCATGCGGCGCGCATGGATGGCCGTGTTGGCGCACACGCCGTGCGCTGAACTTGAAGCCGCATTGAGCCAAGCGCTGCACGGCGCGACCCCACCCGAATTCGACTGGCTGCGGCCGCCCGAAACCGGGCTTGCGATGGTGCGCGGCCGCATCGGCGGCAGCGGCGACGCATTCAATCTCGGCGAAGCTACCGTGACCCGCGCCACGCTGCGCTTGCGTCAACCTGCCGGGCACGCGCCGGTTGGCGTCGCATGCCATCTGGGCCGCGACCGCCGCCGCGCTGAACTCGCCGCGCTCGCCGATGCGCTGCTGCAGTTGCCGGAGCAACACGCGAATCTGCATGGACATCTGATCGAACCACTCTCTATCCGCCTGGCGGAGCAGCGTGCGGCGCGCCGCCACGAGGCCGCGTCGACACGTGTCGAATTCTTCACGATGGTGCGGGGCGACTAATGGACAACGCGACGGAAAACCCGATGAACCCTTCACAGATTGCACTTTCCACGCTGGCGCCAGGTTTTGCCGATCCGGTCCACGATACGCAGGCTGTGTTCCGCACGTTGCTCGATGTGCTGTCGCGGCCGGGCACGGTCGGCGTCGTCGAGAACGTGCTGCCTGCGGCACAAGCTACGGGCACGCATCGTTCGCGCGCCGATCTGGCTGCCTTCGCAGCGCTGCTCACGCTATGCGACTACTCGACGCCTGTGTGGCTCGCCCAGCCCGACGCAGCATTGGCCTCGGCGCTGCGCTTTCACACCGGTGCACCGCTCGTCGACGACATGCATGAAGCCGCGTTTGCCTACGTTCACGATGCCGCGCTGTTGCCCGACCTGGAGCACTTCTCGCTCGGCGCCGCGGAAGCGCCTGAACACTCGGTGACCTTGCTGATTCGCGTCGAAGCGCTGACGGGCGGCGCACCGGTCGTGTTGAGCGGCCCCGGCATCGAGCACACCGCGACCATCTATCCGGTCGGCCTTACTGAAAATTTCTGGCGCGAACGCGCCGGACTCGCGCCGCTCTTTCCGTGCGGCATCGATTGCTATCTCGTCTGCGGCAGCAAGCTGATCGGCTTGCCGCGCACAACTCAAGCGAAGGTGAACTGATGTACGTAGCCGTCAAGGGTGGAGAACGCGCGATCGAAGCATCGTGGCGTCTGCTCGACAAATCGCGCCGCGGAGACACGCGGTTCGCTGAACTGAGCGTCGGGCAGATACGCGAGCAATTGCGTCTTGCGGTATCCCGCGTGATGACCGAAGGCTCGGTGTACGACGAAGATCTTGCTGCACTGGCGATCAAGCAGGCCGCCGGCGATCTGGTCGAAGCGATCTTCCTGTTGCGTGCGTATCGCACGACGTTGCCGCGTTTCGGCTACACGCAGCCGCTCGATACCGAAGCGATAGTGGTCGAACGCCGCATCTCCGCGACCTTCAAGGACGTGCCGGGCGGCCAGCTGCTAGGCGCGACTTACGATTACACGCAGCGTCTGCTGGATTTCGCGTTGATGGCTGAAGCGCAGGCTGCGGGCAACGACTCTGATACGAGCGCCTCGGCCGAGCGCGAGCACCTCGCGGCGAAGCCCGAAGCCATGCCGCGCGTCGTCACGCTGCTCGACAAGGAAGGTCTGATCGAACAGGAATCGCCAACCCCGGGCGCAGCGGAACCCGGCGACCTGACGCGCGAACCGCTCTCCTTTCCGGCAAGCCGCGCGACGCGTTTGCAGAACCTCGCACGCGGAGACGAAGGCTTCCTGCTGGCAATGGGCTATGCGACGCAGCGCGGCTACGCAAATTCGCATCCGTTCGCAGGCGAGATCCGGTTCGGCGCGGTGACGGTCGAGATGGAACTCGACGAGCTCGGTGAAGCGGTCGAAATCGGCGAGATCGACATCACGGAATGCCAGATGATCAATCAGTTCGCCGGCAGCGGCGAGGTGCCGCCCACCTTCACCCAGGGCTATGGCCTCGCCTTCGGTCATTCGGAACGCAAGGCAATGGCGATGGCGCTGGTGGACCGCGCGTTGCGCGCCGAAGAACTCGGCGAAACGCTCGCGTCTCCCACCCAGGACATCGAATTCATGTTGTCGCACAGCGACAATGTCGAGGCCTCGGGTTTCGTCCAGCATCTGAAACTGCCCCACTACGTCGACTTCCAGTCGGAACTTGAACTCGTGCGCCGCTTGCGGGCGCAGCACGCTGCGCAAGCTTCACAACCGGATCACGATCAGAATCAGCAGGAGCAAGCCGCATGAACGCGCCTGAAACACAACTCGCCGCAGCGCCGTTCGACAGCGCAGCGGAAGGCTACAACTTCGCCTATCTCGACGAACAAACCAAACGGATGATTCGCCGCTCGCTGTTGAAGGCGGTTGCGGTGCCGGGATACCAGGTGCCGTTCGCTTCGCGCGAAATGCCGCTGCCCTTCGGCTGGGGCACGGGCGGGATTCAGGTAACCGCGGCAATCATTGGCCGCCGCGATACGCTGAAAGTGATCGACCAGGGTTCGGATGAGACCACCAACGCGGTCAATATCCGCCGCTTCTTTGCACGCACTACCGGCGTCGCGACCACGCGCCGCACGTCGGAAGCGACCATCGTGCAGACGCGTCACCGGATTCCGGAGACGCCCCTCACCGACAAGCAGATTCTGGTTTATCAGGTGCCGATGCCCGAGCCTCTGTACCGGCTCGAACCGCGCGTCGCCGAAACGAAAAAGCTGCACGCGCTGGCCGATTACGGTCTGATCAGCGTGAAGCTGTATGAAGACATCGTGCATCACGGCGGCATTGCCACGACTTACGACTATCCAGTGATCGTCAACGGGCGCTATCTGACTTCGCCGTCGCCGATTCCGAAGTTCGACAATCCGAAGATGCATATGAACCCCGCGTTGCAATTGTTCGGCGCCGGACGCGAGCGCCGCATTCATGCGATTCCGCCATACACGCCGGTGCGCAGTCTCGACTTCGACGATCACCCGTTCGAAGTGCAACGCTGGGAACATGCGTGCGCGCTGTGCGGCTCCAAAGAGAGCTTCCTTGATGAAATGATCGTCGACGATTCGGGCAAGCGCATGTTCGTGTGTTCGGACAGCGACTACTGCCATGACCACCGCGAACAGCAGGCAGACGATACAGGTGAAGGAGAATCCGCATGACACCGCTTCTGAGCGCTCGCTCCATCACGAAGCAATATGGCGGCCGTAACGGCTGCAGAAACGTGAGCTTCGATCTGTATCCGGGCGAAGTGCTGTGCATCGTCGGCGAATCGGGTTCGGGCAAGACCACCCTGCTGAACACGCTGGCACTGCGCAGCGAAGCCGATAGCGGCACGCTGCACTACAACGCCGCGCATGGCGAGACACTCGATCTGCGGGAGTTGTCCGAACCGCGCCGCCGTCTGCTGATGCGCACCGAATGGGGTTTCGTTCAGCAGAATCCGCGCGACGGCCTGCGCAGCGGCGTCTCCGCCGGCGCCAATATCGGCGAGCCGTTGATGGCGGTCGGCGCACGTCACTATGGTCAGATTCGCCATACCGCGACGCAATGGATGGAGCGGGTCGAACTCGACTCCGCGCGCATCGACGAATTTCCGGCGGCGTTTTCCGGTGGCATGCAGCAACGTTTGCAGATCGCCCGCAATCTCGTCACCGGGCCCCGGCTCGTGTTCATGGATGAGCCGACCGCCGGTCTCGACGTGTCCGTGCAGGCACGTCTGCTCGATCTGCTACGCACGTTGACGAGCACGCTGCATCTGTCGGTGCTGATCGTCACGCACGATATCGGCGTGGCGCGACTGCTCGCGCATCGTTTGATGGTGATGCAAGGCGGTGAGGTCGTCGAATCAGGCTTGACCGATCAGGTGCTCGACGATCCGCAACATCCCTATACGCAAACGCTCGTTTCTTCCGTCCTGCCGGTTTGAGGCTCATGATGTCATCCATCGAATCACGCGCGTCCGATCGCGCTTTCATCGAAAACGCAGCGCTGATGCTGCGCGCCGTCAACATCGGCAAGACGTTCACGTTGCACGCCCAGGGCGGTGTGCAGATCGAAGCGCTCGCTGGCGTCTCGCTCGACGTCGAACGGGGCGAGTGCGTCGTGCTGGTCGGGCCGTCCGGCGCGGGCAAGAGTACGTTGTTGCGCTGTCTGTACGGCAACTATCTGGCGAGCGCCGGTTCGATCGCGATCCGCTCCGACGCTCACGAAGCCCAGCACGTGGCCATTACCGGCGCCGAGCCGCATGACGTGCTGCGCCTGCGGCGCAATTCCGTCGGCTATGTGAGTCAGTTCCTGCGCGTGATTCCGCGCGTCACGGCACTCACGCTGGTCGCCGAGCCGCTGGTCTCGCATGGCGTCGCGGAGGACGAAGCGCGCGAGCGCGCCGCTGCCTTGCTGGCGCGGCTCAAGGTGCCCGAGCGGCTGTGGTCGCTCGCGCCCGCGACGTTTTCCGGCGGCGAGCAACAGCGCGTGAACATCGCGCGCGGGCTGATCGCCGGGCATCCGTTGCTGCTGCTCGATGAGCCGACCGCATCGCTCGATGCTGAAAATCGCGCGGTGGTCGCCGATCTGATTGTCGAAGCGCGCGAGCGCGGTGCCGCGATCGTCGGAATCTTTCACGATGAAGATACCCGCGCGAAAGTGGCCACGCGCCGCCTCGAACTCCAACCGCCGCTGCGTCACAAAGCGGCGCTACATTGACGTTCAATACCAGCAGACTGACTACGGAGCATGTAGATGTTGATCAGGAACGCTCGCGTCGTGACGCGAGACGAAGTATTTACCGGCGTGGTGCGCGTAGAAGACGGCAAGATCAGCGACGTGGAACGCGGCACGACTGCCGCGCGCGAAGCCGAAGACTGGGAAGGCGACTATCTGCTGCCCGGCCTGATCGAACTGCACACGGATAACCTCGAGAAGCATCTGGTGCCCCGCCCCGGCGTACAGTGGAACACGGATGCCGCCTTCGTGATTCACGACGCACAGGTTGCCGCGGCCGGCATCACCACCGTGTTCGACTCGCTTGCAATCGGCTCGCGCTCGAATGTGGGGCTGCGTGGCCGCGAATTGCAGACACAATGCGCCGAAGCGCTGACGCGTTTCTCCGAGCGTCAATTGCTGCGTGCCGAACACTTTTTGCATCTGCGCTGCGAAATCGCCACCGCGGATGTCGTCGAGGTGTTCGACTCGTTGTGCGCCCATCCATTGCTGCGGCTCGCCTCGGTGATGGATCACACGCCGGGCCAGCGGCAATGGCACGACCGCGAACAATGGCGCCGCTACCAGGAGCGCAACGGCAAGCTGAGCGACGAACACGTCACGACGGCGCTCGCCGAACTGGCCGACGAACAGCAGCGTTACGCAGATGTGCACCGGCACGCGATCGTCGCACGCTGCAAGTCGCTGGGCGTGCCGGTGGCGAGCCACGACGACACGCTCGTCGAACATGTCGAACAGGCCGCTGCGGAAGGCATCGTGCTGGCCGAATTCCCGACCACGCGTAGCGCCGCCGAAGCCGCGCGCGAGCATCGCATCTCGACGATCATGGGTGCGCCCAACATCGTGCGAGGCGGTTCGCACTCAGGCAATGTGTCCGCGCTGGAACTCGCCAAGGCGGATTTGCTCGACATCCTGTCGTCCGACTATGTGCCGTCCAGCCTGCTGACCGCGGCGTTCGAACTGGTCGACAAGGCCGGCTGGACGCTGCCGCGCGCGATGGCTACCGTGTCGGCCGAGCCGGCGCGCGCTGCCGGCCTGCACGATCGCGGCGTGATCGCGCCCGGTCTGCGTGCCGACTTCGTACGGGTGACGATGCTCGATGCGCTGCCGGTGCCGCGCGCGACCTATCGCGCGGGGGCGCGAATCGTCTAAGCTGGGGGCCGGCTAGTCACGGCGGCTCTGTTACGTTGCAGGCAAGCAACGGGCGTGCGGCGACAATGGCGGGCATGAAACGAACTGCCCAACCGCACCGCCCGCCTTGCTATTTCATATCCCGGTCGACCGCTTTGGCGCGAGGCGACAAGTGGCGCCTCGATGAAGTAGTCGTCACGATCGACCGGAAGAAGAACTGGTTTAAATCCGCGGACTGACCGTCCGCGGAATCCCCTTATCCCTCGTGCGATCCATGACGCGGGATCCGACCAAAAAAAGGATGCTTCGGATCGTTGAACCCGGGCGTCGAAGGATGGCCCGTCGTGACGAGCGAGTCGACGAAGGCTTCGTCTTCCGCGTCCAGACGATAGCTCAAGGCCGGTTGGTAATCGTCCCATTGCGCTTCAGTACGCGGCCCGGCGATGGTCGAGCTGATATATCGGCTGTTCAGCACCCATGCGAGCGCGAACTGCCCCGCGCTCAAGCCCCGCGCCTGCGCATGCTCGCGCACGCGCCGTGCCAGCTCCAGAGACTCGGGCCGCCATTCGGCCTGCTGCAGGCGGCGGTCACCGCGCCCTGCCCGCGTATCGGACGCGGGCGTCACGCCCAGTTCGTACTTTCCGGTCAGCACGCCGCGCGCGAGGGGGCTATACGAAATAACGCCGAGCCCGTAGCGGTGCGCGGCAGTGAGTTGTTCCGCCTCGGCCTGCCGGTTCGCGATGTTATACAGCGGCTGGCTGGCCACGGGAGCATCCAGCCCGAGCGCTCGTGCTGTATGAGCGAATTCAGCGATCTTCCAGCCGCGATGATTCGACAAGCCGTAGTACCGTACCTTGCCGTCGCGGATCAGATCATTCAACGCACGCACCGTTTCCTCGACCGGCGTGTGATGATCTTCCGCGTGCACATAGAGCAGATCGATATAGTCTGTATTCAGACGCTTCAGGCTCGCCTCGACGGCCTGGATCACATGTTTGCGCGAGGCACCGCGCGCATTGACGTCGCCCTCGACCAGAGGACTGGCGAATTTGGTCGCCAGCACCCAGCGATCACGCTGGGCAGCGATGCAACGCCCGACGACACGCTCCGACTCACCGCCGGAGTAGGCGTCGGCGGTATCGATCGAGTTCACGCCCTGTTCATGTGCCTTGTCGACGATGCGCGCCGCAGTCGCCTCATCGGTCGGGCTGCCGAACATCATCGTACCGAGCGTCAGCGTCGAAACCTTGAGGCCGCTCAGACCCAGTTGCCGAAATTCCATATGAAACTTGCTCCACTAATTCAAAAGGATCTCAGCCCGTTCCAGAAATCGCATGTGACACGCCTGTTTAATGTCTGGACGTCTAGATGAATTTCAACGGGCAAGAAGAGGTGCTGTATTCGCGCTCGCAACGCCATATCGGACATGAATGCGAGATTTCCACCTGTCACGGGGAAAATTGCCGGTCAGGCCATTTTTAGCCGCTTTCCGCGCGTAGCGAACCAACACGCTACCGTCGCATTAACCGCCGTACTTCTCGGCGAACTCGACCGCTGTGAGCGCGCGAAAATCGGCCAGGGCCGCGTCGATTTGCTGCGGGTTCCAGTCCCACCAGGCGATCTGCTGCAGCCGTTCCGAGGTGCGCGCATCGACGCGAAAGCGCAGCACGCGCGCCGGCACTCCGACGACGATAGCGAACGGCGGCACGTCTTTGGTCACGACTGCGCCCGAACCGACGGCGGCACCCGTGCCGATGGTGACCCCCGGCATGACGATGGCGTCATGCCCGAGCCACACATCGTGGCCGATCTCGACCCGGTCCTGCGCGCGCCATTGGAAGATGCCGTCGTCGTCGTCGAGAGAGAGCCCGTACGAGCGTGAGCGGTAGGTAAAGTGGTGGTGGGTCGCCCGCCACGACGGGTGATTGGGCGGGTTGATGCGCACGCCGGTGGCGATGTTGGCGAACTTGCCGATGTGCGCGTGAGCGATCTGATTGTCGCCCATCGCATAGCCGTAGTCGCCCATGACCGATGCGGCAACATGGCTGCGTGGGCCAAGATACGTGTAGCGGCCAAAGTCGCTGGCGCGAACGAGTGCCGTCGGATGGATCTCCGGATCTTCCGACAAGACGCTGCCGAGCGCCCACGGATCGGCAGCGACGCCATGATTAATTAGCATAAGAGTTCGAAATTCAATGTTGAGGTGACAGCGGCAGCGCTTGCCTCGCCCTCACATAACGAGGCGGCGCAGATAGGCGGAAATGCGTTCGGCGCAAGCGACCAGTACGAAGGTAGCGATTAGCAGGAACGACACGGTCTGGTACTGGAACAGGTTCATCGCAGTCAGCAACTGGAAACCGATCCCGCCCGCGCCGACGAAGCCGAGCACAAGCGAGGAGCGCAGGTTTTCGTCGAAGCGGAACAGTCCGATACCAAGTAGCGACGGCAACACGCCCGGCACCACCGCATGGCTCAACACCTGCAGGCGGCCGGCGCCGGTCAGTGTCAGCGCTTCGACAGGGCCCATGTCCATGTCTTCGATCACTTCCGCAAACAGCCGCCCAAGCATGCCGACCGAATGGACTGCCAGGGCGAGTGCGCCCGGAAACGGTCCGAGCCCAACGGCGGTAACGAACAGGAGTGCCCACACCAGATCGGGGACCGCGCGGGTGACACCGATCAGCGCGCGCGACGCGTAGTAGAGGGGCTTCGACGGCGTGACATTCGCGGCCGCCAGGATCGACAGTGGGAAAGCAATCAGCACTCCAAACACAGTGCCGAAAATCGCCAGATCGATCGTCTCGAGCACCGGCCAGAGATTCGGCACGAACTGGTCGAACGCCGGCGGCATGGCGCGCGAAATAATGTCGGCCATACCGTGCGCGCCGGTCACCAGATCCTGCGGACGCGCCTGAACCACGATCCACGCCTGCACGAACAAGGCAAGTATGACCACTACGACGCACACCGTCCAGGCCGTGCGTGCCCCCGGCGAGCCGGTGGGCGCGCGCATTTCAAGAGCATTGTTCATGACGGTTCGTCCACATAGAGGCGTGCGATCTCCTGACTGGACACTTCCGAAGCCGTCCGGTCGAATTCCACCTGGCCACTGCGCAGACCCACCAGCCGGTCGGCATAGCGCGCCGCGAGTTCGGGCTGGTGCAGCACGCATACCACCGCGAGTCCGTCTTCGGTGGCGAGGCGGCGCAACAGCCGCATGACCTCGTCGGCTGCTTCAGGGTCCAGACTGGCGACCGGTTCGTCGGCGAGCAACACATGCGGACGTTGCGCCAACGCACGAGCGACCGCCACACGCTGCGCCTGCCCGCCCGAGAGCGTGCCGGCGCGCTGGCCAGCCAGATGCAGCAGACCGACTTCGTCCAGATAGGCACGTGCCGGTTCGATTTCCTCGCGTGGCAGGCGCCCCAGAGCGGTCGCCAGCGTCCGGTGCCGGCCCAGCGCGCCGCAGCAGACGTTCGCCAGCACGCTGCGCCGTTTGACGAGATTGGCGTTCTGCGAAATCAGCGCGAGCGGCAAACGCGCCTGCCAGAGGGCTTCGCCCGAGAGCTTGGCAAGATCGCGTCCAGCAACCTCGACCGAGCCGGCGGTCGGCCGGTTCAGTCCTACCACGCACTTCATGAAGGTCGACTTACCGCTGCCATTGCTGCCGAGCACGACCACCATCTCGCCCGCCTCGACCGACACGTTGAAATCGCGCAGCGCAATATGACCGTTCGCGTAACGCATCGTCAGGTCATGCACGGCTAACTTCACGCCGGGCGCAAGCATGGCGCGCGGTGCTGTCGCGCGCGTTCCGGACCCGGGGGGGGGCCCCCCCCCCGCCCCGGGGGGGGCGGGGGGGGCGCGCGGCCTTATGGCGGTGATTGCGGGGCCGCGCGGC
>NZ_JARESU010000133.1:0-22880 GCF_046027075.1 Paraburkholderia sp. RL18-085-BIA-A
GAAACGCACCATACATCAAGAACCGGTTGCTGATTGTCGCGGCGTTAGCGTTGCCCGCGTTCGTGTTGGCGTGCCGTCAGGAAACGGACGAAAACGTACGCCAGACGTCCGGGAAGCCCTGTCGCATAAGGCTTGGCACTAACGCTGCTTTCCGACGCTTGGCCGAAAAGCGGAGTCCATTCGCAAGCTGTTGATTATATGATTGGGCGGTGCGGCTATCGTACGTTTTCGTCCGTTTCCTGGACGGCACGCCCATCCCAACGCAATCTATTTCCTAAGCTCGGAAACCATCGGCCGGCGTGGGCATGGGCGGGAATCTGGTTATCTGGAGGTCTAAAAAGCTGCTGGCAGGGATTAAGTACATCCGGGGGTTCGCTGGGGTCGTAGGTACGGCTATAGACGGCTTGCCGGTACAGGCTCACCATCCTCGATCATCTCGACCACCGTTTCCGCAACCATTTTCCGGATACCCGCCAACGCATCTTCCGGAGTTTTTTCCAGCCATGAGAGGCCGGGAAATTCATCGCACAGGCCAACGTGCTCGCTATCCTCATCGGACCATATAACGCGGTAGTGGTAATCGGGCATGGTGTGGCCTCTCGGTGGTTGCTCGTGTTGTTCGAGATTATGGCCGGGGGATATGGCGGTGCGGATATCACCGGAAAGTTTTGAGAGGAGGAGCATCGTGAAGAAACCAGACCCGGAAATGGAACAATTCGGGGCGGACTTGCTGGAGTCCGTCCGCCAGATGAAGCGGGGCGAGTTTGCGCGTATTGAGCCAGATGACACATTTACGCTGCATATCTACCGCGCGCCTAACGGCCAGTGGTCCGGCGCAGTGATTGATTCAGCCGGCCAAGTGTGGGGCGACATAGGCGGCTGTGAATCGCCACAAGACGTTGAGCAGAAAGCCCCGCGACATCGGCATCTACCCGGACCGGGTCGAAGTTGACGTGAGCTGACGCCAGCGACTGTTACTGGTCCACGGCGTCAGGCGCACGCGTCACGCCAAAGATACCGCGCTGGCGCAGGATAAAAAGAAGCCCCGGACGGACTGCCGAGGCTTGAATACAACACAGGGACCGCGATTACAGGGACCGATCATATCCGCCAGCGCGCTGCCGGTTGCGTTAGCTAGGCAACCAAGCAAGGTGGGTTGCCAGCGCGCCATCATGGGCGCTCGGTGTCCAGGTAGGGTTTGGTGTTTTGTGGGAGGCGTCAATTTGCCCCCGGGCTTCCTTGGAACGATGCAACGAGAGGGGAGTCATAACAAGCTCCTCTTGTTCTCGCCTGTATGGCAGAACTTCCAGCCGGCATCGCTTGATGTCGGCTTTTTTTTGCCCTGCTGCATGGATGTTGATTAGGGTTTATACTTACTCCGTCTCCTCCAGCTTCCCCAAGAACTGGATTAAGCCCGCCCACTGAGGCGGGCTTTTTTTCGCGTCATGGTGTCAGTCTGGGGTACACCCTATCCTGATGTCAGGGATGACCTGTCAGAAACGTCAGGATAGGGCCGCATTATCGTTGTCTAGCGCTCGATTCGGATAGCCATGGATTTCAATCTGACATCTTTATCGGAAGTCTCATGAATGGTCAGCGCGTCAGCTATGTGCGAGTCAGCACTTTCGAGCAGAACGCTGTGCGCCAACTCGACGGAATCGAGCTTGACCGGACCTTCACCGAGAAGGCATCGGGAAAGGACACGAAGCGGCCGCAGCTCGAGGCACTGCTAACCTTTGTGCGTAGCGGTGACACCGTGGTTGTGCATAGCATGGATCGGCTTGCCCGCAACCTGGACGACCTTCGCCATATCGTCCAGGTACTGACCAGACGCGGAGTGCGTATTGAGTTCGCGAAGGAATGTTTGACGTTCACGGGCGAGGACTCGCCAATGGCGAATTTGATGCTGTCGGTGATGGGGGCCTTCGCTGAATTCGAGCGCGCGCTGATTCGTGAGCGCCAGCGCGAGGGCATCGCCTGGCAAAGCAACGCGGCGCCTATCGGGGTCGTAAGCCGGCGTTGTCCGACGCCCAGGTCGCCGACCTCCGCCGTCGGGTAGATGACGGTGAACGCAAAGCTCAGATCGCTCGCGAGTTCGGAATCAGCCGCGAAACCCTGTACCAGTATTTGCGTTCGACGAGGTGAATCTTGCCCCGCCGAGAACTGCTCACCCCTGATCAGCGATTCCAGCTACTAGCGTTCCCCACGGATGAAAGTGAGTTGATCCGCTTGGCCACGTTGTCAACGGAGGACTTCGCGTTTGTTCGACAGCATCGAGGTGGCCACAATCGCCTCGGCATCGCGGTATTGATGGTCTACCTTCGCTACCCAGGGCGGGTACTGGGACCTGCTGAGAAGCCGCATGCGTCGGTCATCGGCATCGTCGCGGCGCAACTAGGCGTTACGCCGGCGGTGTGGGACGTGTACGCTGCGCGTGACGAAACGCGCCGGGAACACCTGCAAGAGCTCCTTGCCCGGCTGGGTATGATGCAATTCAGTCGGCAGCACTATCGTGTGCTGGTCGATCTGTTATTACCGCTCGCGATGCAGACCACGCAGGGCATCGTGCTTGCACAGGCCGCCGTTGACGAACTCCGGCGTCGGCATGTGCTGTTGCCGCCGGTACCTGCACTCGAGAAGCTATGCGCGGCCGTGGCCACACGTGCACAGCGCGAAGTGCACCGCCTGCTGACGACGCCGCTATCAGATGAGCAGCGCTCGGCTCTCGACCAACTCCTGTTGCCGCTCACCGATCGCCCCGTCAGTAAGTTGGCCTGGTTACGGCAATCGCCGGGCGAGCCCAGTGCGAAAGCCGTACTCGCATATATCGAGCGCTTGCAGGCCATCCGATCGCTCGGTCTGCCGGAAGGAATTGGCCACACGATCCATCAGAATCGTCTGCTGCGTCTGGCGCGTGAAGGCGGCCAGACTGCTGTCTACCAGCTCGAGGAATATGAAACCGATCGGCGTCACGCCACGTTGGTGGCGATTCTGCTCGACACCGCCGCGACGTTGACCGATGAGATCCTGAATCTCCACGATCGGCTCATCGGATCCTTCTTCACCAAGGCCAAACACAAATACGAGAAGCGCTTCGCAGCCGATGGCAAGGCTGTCAACGACAAGGTACGCCTCTATGCAAAGGTCGGCGTTGCACTTATCGCGGCGAAGGAGACCGGCGAGGATCCGTTCCGGGCGATAGAGGCCATCGTGCCGTGGGATGCGTTCACGGCGAGCGTACGGGAAGCGGAGCAACTTGCTCGCGATGCGGAGTTTGATTCGATGGCGTTGCTCGTCGACCATTTCACGCAATTGCGGCGCTATTCTCCGACGTTCCTCGAAACGTTCGATTTCCGCGCGGCTTCGGCGCGTCAGGACTTGATGAACGCGATTGAAGCTTTGCGCGAGATGAACCGAAACGATACCCGAAAAGTGCCGGTAGATGCTCCAACGGCCTTCGTCAAACCGCGTTGGGGGCGGTTCGTGTTTAAGGAAGGCGGCATCGATCGCCGGTTCTACGAACTTGCCGCGATGAGCGAATTGAAGAACGCGCTTCGCTCGGGCGACGTGTCGGTGATCGGTAGCCGGCAGTTCAAGGATTTCGATGAATACCTGATGCCTCGTGCAACGTTCGACGACCAACATCGCGGGAACCGGCTCGGGTTGCTCGTGGAGACGTCGGCGGCTGCCTATCTCGACGAGCGCCTCGCCCGCTTGCGGGAAGCGCTTGACGAAACGGCCCGGCTTGCAGCGGTGGGTGAACTACCCGACGTTGAACTAAACGACAAAGGACTCAAGATCACGCCGCTCGACGACGCAACCCCGGCGGCGGCCGACATACTCACGCAGCAAGTCTACGACCTGATGCCGCGCGTGAAGATCACGGATTTGCTGCTTGAGGTCGATCAGTGGACCGACTTTACGCGGCACTTCACTCATTTGAAAAGCGACTCGGAGCCGCCGGACCGGACCCTGTTGCTTACCGCGCTCCTTGCTGACGCATTTAACCTCGGGTTGGAGAAAATGGCCGATGCCTGTCCTGGCACAAGCGTGGCGAAACTCTCGTGGCTGGTGGCATGGTATATCCGCGACGAGACCTATCAGAAGGGGTTGGCCGAGCTGGTCAACTATCAGCACGGCTTGCCTTTCGCGGCATATTGGGGCGAAGGCACGACCTCGTCATCCGATGGTCAGCGATTCCGCGCTGGCGGGCACGGTCAAGCCTCAAGGATATCGCAACGCAAAGTATGGCAACGAACCCGGCGTCCTGTTTTATACGCACATCTCCGACCAGTGCGCGCCGTTTCACACCAAGGTAATCAATTCGCCGGTGCGTGATGCCACTCACGTGCTCGATGGCTTGCTGTATCACGAGTCTGAGTTGCGTATCGAGGAGCACTATACGGACACCGCTGGTTTTACCGATCACGTGTTTGCGCTTTGCCACTTCCTAGGATTCGAGTTTGCGCCGCGTATTGCCGATCTGGCCGACAAGAATTTGTATGTGCCGGGCAAGGCGGGTGACTGGCCAGTGCTGTCATCGCTAGTCGGTGGTTCGATCAATCGGAAACTGATCGCACGGGAATTCGATGACGTAGTCCGCCTGGCCGCGTCGATCCAACAGGGCACCGTGACGGCTTCACCCATCTTGCGCAAACTCAGCGCGTATCCGCGACAAAACGGCCACGCTATCGGCTTGCGTGAGCTCGGCCGCATCGAGCGCTCACTGTTTACGCTGAAATGGCTCCAAGACCCGGCGTTGCGCCGCCGTGTGTCTGCAGGACTGAACAAGGGCGAAGCCCGCAACTCGCTGGCACGAGCGGTGTTCTTTTATCGGCTGGGCGAGATACGGGACCGTTCGTACGAAAACCAACGCTACCGGGCCAGTGGACTGAACCTCGTGGTAGCTGCAATCACGCTGTGGAACACCGTGTATCTGGAGCGGGCGACTGCCGCCTCACGACAGCAGCGGGAGATCGACGACAGCCTGATCCCGCATATCGCGCCACTGGGCTGGAATCACATCAACTTGACGGGCGACTACGTGTGGCACGCCAACAAACGCGTCTCCAAAGGCCGATTTCGGCCGTTGCGCGCCCCGAAAACGACCAAGGCGAAGCCTTAGCGTACGAAAAAATCCCTTTCTTGAGGGCACCCCCGACTCGCTTAGCCGTCAGGTGACCCATCTGCGTGCGTCGATCACCTGCTGGCGGAAGACGACCTATGCCGTCGTGCCCTTTCGACCCAGGCAGTAGCGCGTCTGCCCGGGCTAGCATCGTTATCGCGGGGGCACTGAACGGCGGCGACTGTCAAATGACCATCAAATAAGAATCAGTAGTCTAACTGTTTGAAATTGATAGGTTTTTTTTGCTTTTTGGCCTGACGACGGGTGCCTTTACTGTTGCGATATCAAGAAGACGAGGCCCAGTGCGGCACATACTTCATGTATTTCCGCCCGGCTTGTTCGTCGTAGGGCCGGATCTTTTCCTGCTCGACGGCCTCCTTGATGTATCGGGATGCTGTCGCACTGTTTTGGGGTTCAATACCGAACCGCTCCCGCAGCGAGGTGTTGGTCATATAGTCACGTTCGACATAGCGCAGGCACGCGTGTAGATAGCAGGCACGTACCCGGTCGCGCTTGTCCATTTGGCTCAGGCTCCGATGTGCAAAGAGGGTCACCCGGGTGTGGTCAGACGCAAGCGCGAAGTCAGGCGCGGGCAGCTGGTACAGTTCGGTTTGCTGCACCACTTTGTCGACGCCGCTGCCGCGCTCCTCGCAGATGCCGAATCGCCTTAGCAACGATGCCAAGCTTTCATTGCGCGAGCGGGGAGGAGTATCGAGAAACCGGTCGATATCGACCAAGGGCAGTCCTGGATTTGTGACTTCCATCCGGTCAGCAAAAATCTCGATCATTGGACCGGCTCCGCCAACGGAGAAATCCTGGTGAATCAGCGCGTTGGCGACGAGTTCCCGGACAGCGAGTTCGGGGTACATTGGAACCGAGCGACGTAACGCCTTGCCAATCACCTCGTTGGCCGGTACCAGACCGTTGATAAAGCCGATCAGTCCTTCGAAACCTGCCGCGTAGCCTTTGGAACCAATCTGCTCGCGAAGGGTCTCGACGCGGCTTTTCTCCCTGTACGCAATGACCCGCACCGCCTTGCGCTTCAGATGCGCGAAATCATCCAGCTTCTTCGCGAAGAGAATTGCGCCCAGATTCAGAATGTCCCAGCCACCCGCCTGACTGCGTGCGACCAGATGTTCCCGGGCAAGACGATCGAGTATTTGGGAGCGGTTTTCCGGCAGGGGAGTTTCTGCCAGATCAAAATAGGCCGGGTAGTCAAGCAGCGCCAGCACCTCAGCCTCTCCAAGATTTTCCGCGGCCACCAGCGACTCGAACGGCCTGTGGTCAAAAATTCGCCACAGTGCGCGCTCCTTCTCCGGAAAATCCTTCAGTTTCTTTTTGTATGATCCGATGCGTATGAATTCGACGTGCTGGAACTGGACCGGGTGACGATACGCGCGACCTACCTCGAGGACGACGATGCGCCGGCCATCGATTTCGGTTTCGAGGAACTGGAACTGCACCTTAGGACTCAGTCGCTGCAGTAACCAGCTCTCGATTTCCTCGTTGCCTATCTTGGTTTGACGTGGTCGATAGTCGGTACCGAGTAGGTCGTGCGTGGCGTCATCCACGCCCCACACGAGGTAGCCATGCACCTTGTCGGCCAGCGCCGCTGAATTTGACAACGCCGAAATGTATTCACCGATGTCCTCGGCCACGGCCTTGTTATGCTTGAACTCCACCCATTCGGTCTCAGCCGGAACGGCGCGAAGTTCACTAATCAAGCCAATGAGTTTTTCAGCGCGATGTGGCTGCATGTCGATCGTATATAAGAGAAGATACCAGGCTGATGAATATACCAGTGTCAATGATTGGCGCCGACCCATCATCGGTCGATCGTGACGCTGCTCGGAAGTCCGGGACATCGATCCGTAAAAAGGTCGGGCGTGCCGGAACTGGGCATGGTCGATCTCGACCTTCTGCGCGAGAGCCTTCCGGCCCCTCTGAAGACGCTGCGTGCAGCTTGTGTTGACGTCTGCTAATTCTGCAAGCCATGTTCACAGCATTTGCTAGCGAGAAAAGGGCAGCGGTCCACGCCGACAGGGCCGGACGGCAGAATAGCCGACCTTTTGCGTCTTTGTTTTGCAGCAAGGGAGGACAACTACTGCGTGCCGGCGCAATTCCGGTGGACCGTCCCATCGGAGCAAATACCCTCTGTGGTCAACTGCACCATCGCGTCGAGCTGGGCGACACGATGTGGGCGACGTCACGAACCGGCGATATTTTTCACGCTATAATCGCCGCCATGAAATTCCTCCGGACATTGTTCCTGTTGCTGCTCTGCGTTGCGCTACCCGTCAGCGGGCTGGCAGCGAGCGGGCTAACGGGCGCGTGTCCGATGCAGATGAGCATGGGCGCAGGTGAAAGCAGCGCAATGTCGTCGGACATGTCCGGCTGCGAAAATATGAAGTCTGCACCGGACGGAAAGACCAAAGGTTTTTCCTGCAAGGCGACGGCGCAATGCCAGATCGGCAGTTTGTATCATCCCGTCTCCGCTACCGAGGTAACCCGCCCGGCGGGGCTGTCCAGTCCAGTCGTATTCCACTACGCGCAGTCGCTCTCCGTCCGTGAACCGGCCGGACTCTGGCGACCTCCTCGCGCCATCTAATCCCTTGCTGACAGGTTCACCGCATTTGCGGTGAGGTCGTCCTGCGTCCAGGACGTGGATTCCCTGTGGGAGTCCGCCGTTGGGGTTAGAACATGCCTTCAACTATTGGCACGCCGTCACGCCGGCGTGCACCACTGCGCGCGCGCGCGCTTTTTATCGCGCTAGCTTTTGCGAGCATCGTCGCTCGCGCACAGGAAGCGTCCGTTACGCTCGATGCTGCACTCCAGGCGGCAACTGACCGTTCCGCTTCGATGCAGGCGGCGCAAGCGTCCGTCGGTGCCAGTTCGGAAGCCGCCGTCAAGGCGGGGCAGTTGCCCAACCCGATGCTCGCGGCTGGCATCGACAATCTGCCAATCAATGGCCCACAGGCGTTCACGATTGGTCAGAACATCCTGACGATGCGCCGCATCGGCATCGAGCAGGAATGGGTATCGCCTGAAAAACGCCGGCTTCGTTCCGCGCTGGCAAACCAGGTTGTCGACAAGGAGCGCGCGGGATTTCTAGCGCAACTTGTCAATGTGCGCCAGCAAACTGCGACGGCATGGCTGAACGCAGCCTATGCAAAAAAGGCTGTGTCACTGCAGCAGGAACTGGTCGGACACATGACGCACGAGCTCGCGGCCACACAAGCCTCCTATCGGGGTGCAAAAGCATCTGCAAGCGACGTCGTGCAAGCCCAACTCATGCTGGCGCAAACGCAAGACCAGCTCCTGAAGGCCCAGCAGACTTTACAAACAGCGCTCATCAGCCTGTCGCGCTGGACGGCCGGTGCGGTCACAGACGTTGCCGGTGAACCGCCGGCGCCGCAATCCGTTGTTGCCTCGCTTCCGCCCGACCAGCTCCGTGAAGTGGAGCCTGCACTCATGACCGCGACGGCTGACATGAAAGTGGCGGACGCCGATACCGCTGTCGCCAACAGCAACCGCAGTACGAACTGGACCTGGAACGTCTCTTATCTGCAGGGGGGCGGCTCTTCGAGGTTTGTGTCGGTGGGCGTCAGTATCCCGTTGCCGATTAACCGGAAGAACGTCGAGGACCGGGACGCAGCTGAGAAAGCACAACTCGGCACCAGGGCGCGACTGATGTACGAGGACGCGCAGCGTCAGGTCGAAGCCGACATCCAGAACCTGTCAGCAACCCTTGCCAACGGCCGCGAGCGTATAGCAAAACTCAACCAAGATTTGCTGCCCGCTGCGGACCAGCGCGTGCAACTCGCTGCCGCGGCGTACAAGACAGGTACCGGCTCGCTGTCGGACACATTCGCTGCCCGACGTGCGCAACTCGACGCCCAGCTTCAGGTGCTCGACCTGCGGCGTGACGTATCCCAGACCTGGGCCCAACTGGAATATCAGGTCGTACCCGCCTCGATGTCCGTGAGTCAGTGAAGGAGAACAGCATGCAAAAGAAACAACTGGCACGCGCGGCCCTTATAACGTTTGCCGCAGCGGCGTTGCTGGGTGTCGGATATGTCGCCGGGACGTATCGTCCGGCGATTACTGGCGCGAGCACTGTTGCGGCAACACCCTCCAGCGACAAAACCGACCCGAAGACTGGCCGCAAGGTGCTGTACTGGCACGACCCGATGGTGCCGAATCAGCATTTCGACAAGCCGGGCAAGTCGCCTTTCATGAACATGCAGCTCGAGCCCGTCTATGCCGATGAAGGCGGTTCGAACGGCATCAGGATTGACGCGGGACTGCAGCAGAATCTGGGCATCCGCTACGCAACGGTACGGCGACAGGACACGGCAGAAAGTTTCGACGCGGTGGGCACGACGCAGTTCGACGAGTCGATGGCGGATGTTGTCCAGTCGCGGGTGACGGGCTACATCGACCGCCTCTACGCGAGCGCCCCGATGCAGCGTGTGGCGAAGGGGGCAGCCATTGCGTCGCTGTTCGTGCCCGACTGGCTTGCGCCGCAGGAGGAGTATCTGGCGCTGAAGCGCGGCGGCATGGATGACGGCATGCTCGCGGCGTCACGCGCGCGTATGCGGGCGATGTCGATTCCGGACGGTGTGATTGCCAGCCTCGACCGGACCGGCAAAGCGCAGACGCACATCACGCTATCGGCGCCAGAAACCGGCGTACTGACCGAACTCAACGTGCGCGATGGCGCGATGGTGTCGCCCGGCCAGACACTGGCCAAGGTATCCGGGCTGAGCAGACTATGGCTCATCATCGAAGTGCCCGAGGCGCTGGCCCTTCAGGTGCGGCCTGGGATGACTGTGGACGCGGTGTTTGCCGGTGATTCGACGCAGCACTTCACGGGACACATCCGCGAAATCCTGCCTGGCATCAGCACGAGCAGCCGCACACTGCAGGCGCGTCTTGAAATCGACAATGCCGGGCTGAAGCTGACGCCTGGGATGCTGATGCGCGCGCGTATCGGTGCAGCGAAACCCGTGTCACGTCTGCTGGTGCCGTCCGAAGCGGTCATCACCACCGGCAAGCGATCCGTCGTGATCGCCAGGAACAGCGACGGGCGGCTGCAACCCGTCGAGGTCACGGTCGGCAACGATGCCGGCGACAACACGGAAGTGACAGGCGGATTGACGGAAGGCCAGCAGGTTGTCGCTTCGGGCCAGTTCCTGATCGACTCCGAAGCCAGCCTGAAATCGGTGCTACCGAAGCTGGAAGGGGCCGCCGCGCCCAGCGGCGCAGCGTCTGCAACGTCTGCAGCGGTGCCAGCCTCCGGCGCTCCCGCGACCGCTGCCCAAACCTATGAAACGACCGGCAAGGTTGAAAAGGTCACGCCTGGTGACATCACGTTCTCGCACCAACCCGTCCCGGCACTGGGCTGGGGTGCAATGACGATGACCTTCGGCAAGCCATCGCCGACGGCTTTTCCGGACGTGAAGGCGGGCGAGACCGTGCATTTCGTCTTCAGGCAGTCGGATGACGGATACATGTTGACGAAGGTCGAGCCAGCCGGAGGTGTCAAATGATTGCCCGCCTGATTCGCTGGTCCATTCACAACCGGTTTCTGGTGTTGCTTGCGACCCTGCTCGTCACCGCCTGGGGCGCGTATTCATTAACGGAGACTCCGCTCGATGCGCTGCCCGACCTGTCGGACACGCAGGTCATCATCAAGGCGTCGTATCCCGGCAAGGCGCCGCAGGTTATCGAGGATCAGGTGACCTATCCGCTCACGACGACGCTGCTCGGCGTGCCGGGCGCGAAAACCATCCGGGCGTACTCGTCGTTCGGTGATGCGTTCGTCTACGTGCTGTTCGACGACAAGACCGACCAGTACTGGGCACGCTCACGCGTGCTCGAATACCTGAACCAGGTGCAGAGCCGCCTGCCGCAGGGTGCGACCGTGTCGCTTGGACCCGACGCGACCGGTGTGGGCTGGGTGTACGAATATGCGCTCGTCGACAGGACCGGGCAACACGACCTCGGGCAACTGCGCGCGCTGAACGACTGGTTCCTGAAGTTCGAACTGAAGTCAGTGCCGGACGTCTCGGAAGTGGCATCCATCGGCGGCATGGTTCGCCAGTATCAGGTCGTCCTGGACCCGGACAAGCTGCGTGCCTACAACCTGACGCAGGCCGCCGTCGCGGACGCGCTCGGCAAGGCGAACCAGGAGTCGGGTGGTTCAGTGGTGGAACTGGCTGAGTCCGAGTACATGGTCAGGTCGTCCGGGTATCTGCATTCACTCGATGACTTCCGCAACATCGTGCTGCGCACCAACGATGCCGGCACGCCGGTGCTGCTCGGGGATGTTGCGCGCATCCAGATCGGACCGGAGATGCGCCGCGGCATTGCTGAGCTGAGCGGTGAAGGTGAAGTCGCGGGTGGGGTGATCGTCATGCGTTCCGGCAAGAACGCGCTGACGACCATCGACGCGGTGAAAGCCAGATTTGCCGACCTGAAGAAATCCCTGCCACCAGGGGTCGAGGTTGTGACCACCTATGACCGCTCACAGCTCATCGAACGCGCGGTCGACAACCTGAAGGACAAGCTCATCGAGGAGTTCATCATCGTCGGGCTCGTCTGCGCGGTGTTCCTGTTTCACCTGCGCAGTGCGTTCGTCGCGATCCTGTCGCTGCCGCTCGGCGTGCTGGCCGCGTTCATCGTGATGCGCTATCAGGGCGTCAACGCGAACCTGATGTCGCTCGGTGGTATCGCGATTGCAATCGGCGCGATGATCGACGCTGCCATCGTGATGATTGAGAACGCTCACAAGCACCTGGAAGCGTACGACCACGACCATCCGGGCGAACAGATCGCGACGGCACAGCGCTGGGAGCTCATCGCGACATCGGCTGCAGAGGTGGGGCCGGCACTGTTCTTCTCGCTGCTCATCATCACGCTGTCGTTCATCCCGGTGTTTTCGCTGGAGGGACAGGAAGGGAAGCTCTTTTCGCCACTGGCGTTCACGAAGACCTACACGATCGCTGCTGCGGCTGGCCTGTCGGTGACGTTGGTGCCGGTGCTGATGGGTTATCTCATTCGCGGCCGGATTCCGCACGAGAACGCCAATCCGATCAATCGCGTGCTGATCAGGCTCTACCGCCCGCTGCTCGAAGCGACGGTGCGCAGACCGTGGGTGGCGATCGGGCTGGCGGTCGTCGCGCTCGCTGTCACGCTGATTCCCGTGTCGCGGCTCGGTGGCGAGTTCATGCCGCCGCTCGACGAGGGCGACCTGCTCTACATGCCCACTGCGCTACCGGGAATCTCGGCAGACAAGGCGGCTGAATTGCTGCAGCAGACTGATCGCCTGATCAAGACGGTACCGGAAGTGGCCACCGTATTCGGCAAGTCGGGCCGTGCGGATACGGCGACCGACCCGGCGCCGTTCGAGATGTTCGAGACCACCATCCAGTTCAAGCCGCGTAGTGAATGGCGCCCCGGCATGACACCGGAGAAGCTGGTCGATGAACTCGATGCGCGGGTGAAGATTCCAGGCCTGTCGAACGTCTGGGTGCCACCGATCCGCAACCGGCTGGACATGCTGTCAACCGGCATCAAGACACCCGTGGGGGTCAAGATTTCCGGCGCGGATCTCGGGCAGATCGACAGGATCGCCACGCAGGTCGAGGCGGCGGTGAAGAACGTTCCAGGCGTCACGTCCGCGCTGGCGGAACGGCTGAACGGCGGGCACTACATCGACGTCGACATCGACCGGCGGGCGGCCGCCCGCTACGGCCTGTCGGTCGCCGACATCCAGTCGGTCGTGTCGTCGGCGGTCGGGGGCGACAATGTCGGCGAGGTCATCGCGGGTCGCGAGCGTTTCCCGATCAATATCCGCTATCCACGCGAGGTCCGGGACTCGGTCGACAATCTGCGCCAGTTGCCGGTGGTCACGGACCGGGGCGCGCAGATCACGCTGGGTGACGTAGCGGCCATCAGGATTACCGATGGCCCGCCGATGATCCGTAGTGAGAACGCGCGGCTGTCGGGTTACGTCTACGTCGACATTCGCGATACGGACCTTCAATCGGCCGTGAAGGCGATGCAGCAGGCTGTATCGCAGCATGTCGTATTGCCGCCCGGCTATTCAATCGCCTGGTCCGGCCAGTTCGAGTACCTCGAGCGGGCGGCGGCCAAGTTGCGCACCGTGATCCCGGTCACGCTCGTGGTCATATTCGTGCTGCTCTTCCTGACGTTCAATTCGGCGGGTGACGCGCTCCTGCTGATGTCGACCGTGCCCTTCGCGCTGGTCGGCGGCTTCTGGCTGATCTGGATTCTCGGTCACGCCGTGTCTGTCGCAACGGCGGTGGGATTCATCGCGCTCTCAGGGGTTGCGGCCGAGTTTGGGGTCGTGATGCTGCTCTACCTGAAGGGGGCGCTCAATAGCCGGCTTGAGCGAGGCGAACCGTTCACGGAGGCGACACTCGTGGACGCCATTCGTGAGGGCGCGGTGCTGCGGGTCAGACCGAAGGCCATGACGGTTGCCGTGGTGCTGGCGGGTCTCATCCCGATCATGCTGGGCCATGGTGCCGGGTCGGAAGTCATGCAGCGCATCGCTGCGCCGATGGTGGGCGGGATGGTGACGGCGCCGCTCCTGTCGATGCTCATCATTCCGGCAGCCTGGCTGCTGCTGCAACGCCGTCGCGTTATCCGTACCAGAAAAGCGTCTCAACCTCATGCAGTACCTGTTGGCACGTCCGTGCCGCAAACCCTCCCTGGAGAAAACCAATGAAGAAGTTGATTATCGTATCCGCTGTGTTCTGTACCGCCAGCGTATTTGCCGGCGCCGCGCTGGCAGCCGACCAGATGGCAGGCATGATGAAGACAGGTGCCATGGACGCAGCTTCATCGACAGACTCCGCACTCACTGACGCGGAGGTCAAGAAGGTCGACCCGTCGACCGGCATGGTGACGCTGAAGCACGGCGCGTTGAAGAACGTTGGCATGCCGCCGATGACGATGGCATTCAAGGCGAAAGACTCTGCGATGGTCAAGGAGGTCAAGGAAGGCGAGAAGGTCAAGGTCCGCGTTGAAAGCGTCAATGGCGCGCTGACCATCGTGAAACTGGAAAAGCAGCAGTGATGGGGCGGTGACGCCATCACTCCAGGCCCGTCGCGTAACGGCGGGTCTGGGGTCGCGTTTTCGCTCACGTCTTGCGTAGGAGCATTGCCATGCGAATGACATCATCCAGTACACGCCGCGGCCCCCGCTGTCTCGCGGAAACGCTGAACCGGGCGTTGCGCATGGTGTTCGCCTTTCTGCTTGTGCTCGCTCCTTTCGCTGCGCATGCAGTGAGCGAGTCCGATCTTCTGTCACCCCGTGATGCCTTCCCACTAAAGGTCAGCCTCAGCGGGCCGCAGCAGGTGACGCTCGATTTCGGTACAAAACCGGGGTACTACCTGTATCGCGACCGCTTCAGCTTCGCGGTGGATGGCGTGCCCGTGAAACCGGCCGGGATGCCGGCGTCAGAATCGAAGAATGATCCAACATTCGGGGTGGTGCAGGTCTATCACCGGCCCGTGCAACTACAGCTTCCTCTTCCTCACGTTATCGCATCGGTCATCGTGCTTTCCGTTACGTCGCAGGGCTGTGCGGACCTGGGCGTGTGTTATCCGCCGCTGACGCGAACCTACCGGATAGCGGCGGACGGAACCGTCACCGCCATCGTGCAGGACGGAACGGCAATAGCAACGACAGGCTCCAGTGAACCCACAATTGCCGGTGAAAATCGGACGTTTACTGTTTTCGGTCTGAATCTGCGGCCGGCGAACGGTCCTGGCGTACCTGAATTACTTGGATTCCTTCTGGCCGGCCTGTTGATGGCGGGCACGATGTGCATGTATCCGCTCATCCCGATCGTGACGCGCATTGTCGTGGGCGGTGAGAGTGCAGGGAAGCCGTGGCGGGGGTTTGTGCTGACCCTGGCCTATGTGCAAGGGCTGGCGCTGACCTACGCGTTCGCGGGCACGGTTGCTGCGCTGCTCGGCATCCAGCTGGTGCTGCTCACGCAGATGCCATGGGTGCTGGCGGCTTTTGGGTTGCTCATGGTGGTCTTCGCGCTGGGCATGTTCGGCGTTTTCCGGCTGCAGCTGCCTGGCAGCTGGCAAACCCTGGTTGCCGGATGGAGCGGCCGGCTACCCGGCGGACGGCTTTTCCCGGCGTTCCTGATGGGCGCACTCTCCGCGCTCATCGTTGGTCCATGTTCGACTCCCGCGCTGGCCGGCGCGCTGCTCTACATCGCCAACAGTCGCGATGTGGTCTCGGGTGCGCTGAACCTGTATGTGATGGCGCTCGGGTTGGGATTGCCGCTCCTGCTTGTCGGCACGTTTGGTGCGCGCGTCCTGCCGAAGGCCGGGCGCTGGATGGTCGCCGTGCAGAACACGCTGGGCGTGATGCTGCTTGTCGCCGCACTGTGGTTTGTCTATTCGCTGCTGCCAGGCTGGTTGCTGATGCTGCTGGTGGCGGCGCTGCTGACTGGTTGCGGAATGATGCTGCGCGCGTTCGATCCGCTGGCACCGGACGCTCCAGGGATTCACCGGGTGGGCAAGGGGCTAGGCGTCCTGCTGGTCGCCGCCGGTATCGCTGAACTGCTGGGCGTCACATCTGGCAATGACGACCTGCTGCAGCCGCTTCGGGGGATGGGTACGGCGCCGCCGGTTATCAGCGAAGCGTCGGTGCATTTTGAACCGGTAAAGTCGGTTGCCGAACTGGACGAGGCTCTCAAGGCAGCACGGGGCCAGCCGGTGATGCTGGATTTCTATGCGGACTGGTGCGTGACGTGCAAGGAACTCGAGCGTTACACGTTTGCCGATCCGCGCGTGATGCGTGAATTTGCTCACTGGAAACTGCTGAAAATTGATGTGACAAAAGGCACCTCTGAGGACGTCCTGATGCTGCGGCGTTACGGACTGTTCGGGCCGCCCGCGCTGATTTTCTACGACCGCGGTGGCGAGCGGCAGGATGAAGCACAACTGGTGGGATTTGTCGGTGCCGACGCGTTCCTCACGCATCTCAAGCGATGGGACCAGTAAGTCATGAAACCGCTTTCTGGATCGCCGCCACCGCGTGGCAATGCGCAGCCCCAGCGCCTATACTGAATCCATGAAATTCTGGACCCGCTTCGTCGCCTGCTTCCTGATCGCGTGGTTGCCGCTGCTTGGCTACACCGCGCAGGCGGGCGCGTGCCCGGAAATGACGTCGTCGGGCATGTCGCGACCGGCAGGCGTTTCCTCGATGACAGGCATGGCGCCCGATGCGCAGAAGGTGTCCACGCATGCCAGCGGTGCCTTGTTGGTCTGTCATGGTGCTGGCGGTCTGTCATGTGGTGCGGCTATCTTGCCGGCTACGCATGCCGCGCTCGACATCCCGTCGTTGCCGGTGTACCGGGCAACGATTCCGTTCCTCTTCGGGCAGTTCATCCCCGAACCGCTTCAGCCTCCCCCGCGAACCCTGTAGTCCGTCATCAATAGTCCCGGTTCCGCCGCCTGCGTGGCAGTGCGAGTGCGCGCACGTGCGCCACAGGCGACGTTGCCCGTGAACCTGCTTGCTCACACCCGTCACACCTGCGTCGGCCGGCGTGACCAGGGCGACGGGCGATGTCACGTCCAGGTATGACGACAGACCGGGCATATCGCCGTCGAAGTGATGTGGCGACATTCAGGGTTCAAGGCACGCCATGTGTCGGGAAGACATTCCATGAAACGCAACGTGAAAGCGACGGTCGCGATGATGCTGGGTCTCGTGGTCCAGGTCGCGCTGGGATATTGGCTGCTGTCTCAGTTCCGTGTTTCCTGGCTGAACCTCATCGTTCTCGCCTGCCTCGTGGTCTGCCCGCTGTCGATGCTGTTCATGATGCGTGGCAAGCGGCCGGACAGGGATCGAGCGGACCACGAGGACTGATGTGAACGTGAGCGGGATCAATCGCATGCGCTGCTGCAGTGCGGCTACGCATGCCGCGCTGTAGCAGGCGTCTTGTGACGACGAGAGAGGCTGTAGTGAAACATCGAGATCACAACCGGAAGACGGCGGGTACGCAGCGGCCGGGCACACCCGCCGCGCCGCGCCGTCCCGATGGCACGAGATGGCGCCTGCTGGCACTGCTTATCCTGGCGTTCGCTGTCTTCCCCGGTGCATTCGCCTTGCTGCCCCTCATCACGAGGCACCGGCTGCTCAACCTTGCCACCGCGAAACCGGACTCACCTGAGGCGCCTCAGTCAAAGTGGCAGGTGGGCATGCTGCGTCCAAACGGCTTGCGCATCATTCCGAGCGGGCGGTCGGATGCTTCTCACGTTCTTGATCCGAACCAGTTTTCCGACAAGGACATCAGGCACGGCTACTGGGTGGCAACGCAGATACCAGCGGTGCTGAATCACCTCTACTGCTGGTGTGGCTGCGAAAACCGCGGCGTGCATCGGTCCAACCTGCAATGCTTCGAGGACAAGATGGCGGTCGACTGCGCGGTGTGCCTGGGGACCGCGGAAATCGCCTGGCAGATGACGCAGAACGGGGTTCGGGATGCGGGGAAAATTCAGGCCGCAGTCGATGCGAAATGGGCACCGAAAGGCTGACCTCAAAGCTTACGCAGGTAGCGTGAATAACGCTCAGTCATCCGCTACTCAGGAGGAAATCATGGAATTCAGGTGCGTTGTCGCTATCGTCAGGTCTGACATGCTGGAGAGGCTCGAAAGGCGGCTCGGCGCGATTCACGTCCACGGTGTCACAGTCAGCAAGGTCAAAGGATTCGGCGCACACCCGAACCTGTTTTCCAATGACTGGACGACCGAGCACATCAAGATTGAGATCTTTACCCAGGAGGCGAATGTCGACGCCCTTGTCAGGGAGATCACGGCCATCGCGCACGCGGGCGTGGGCGGGGACGGAGTCGTCGCAGTGTTCCCGGTCGAAAGGTTCTTCCGTATCAGCACCTCGTCCGAAGCGATACCTTGAGCCGCAGCCCGGACCCGCCGTCAATGACGAACCGGGTAGAACGTTCAATCAATGAGTCTGAAAGCCAGCGGGCACGGAGAACGATATGTTAGGACTGCAGGATGCAACGCGGCGCGCCTTTCTGCGCACGTCCACTCTGTCCTGTCTTGTGGCAGCCAGTGCGTCCGGGCTACTGACGCTGCGCCCCGCGCGAGCGCAGCCGGGGGTCGGGAATCCGCAGTTCATTCCCGACCTTGAGGTTCAGTTGCGCGCGAGGGAAGACCACGTGCAGATCCTGCATGGAGAACCCACCCGCGTCTGGCGTTACGACGGCAAGGTCCTGAAGGGCGATCCTGGCAGTCTCGGTTTCCTGTCGAACGGCTACCTGCCCGTGTTGCGCGTGCAACGCGGGCAGAAAGTGAAGATCGACCTCGTCAACGAATTGCCCGAACCGACCATCATCCACTGGCACGGCCTGTACGTGCCGGCAGCCATGGATGGGCATCCGCGCAATGCTATTGCGACCGGCCAGCATTACGTCTACGAGTTTGAGGTGCTCAACCGGGCGGGGACGTACTGGTTCCATGCGCACCCGGACGGGCGTGCCGGCGCGCAGATCTACTTCGGCCAGGCCGGGCTCCTGATCGTCGCAGATGACGAGGAGGCCGCGCTCGGCTTGCCGGGTGGTGCGTACGATGTACCGCTGGTGATTCAGGACCGCGTGCTGGACGGCCAGAACCAGTTTGCGTACCTGTCCGACAGCGACGGCGGAATGATGGGGCGCGGCATGATGGGCGGTGGCGGCATGATGGGGCAGGGGATGATGGGAGGCGGCGGGATGATGGGTCGAGGCATGATGGGTGGCGATGGCATGGGGCAGATGATGGCGCGGATGATGGGTTTTCTGGGTGACCGGATTCTGGTCAACGGGAAGCCCGATTTCGTGTTGCCGGTAGCGACCCGTGCGTATCGCCTGCGGCTGCTGAATGCCTCGAACACGCGCATCTACAAGCTTGGATGGATCGACCGCTCGCCTCTCGCGATTATCGGTACCGACGGCGGACTGCTGGAGAGGCCGGTGATGCGTCCATACGTCACGCTTTCACCCGCGGAACGCGCGGACATCTGGGTGGATTTCAGTCAGCGATCGATTGGAACTGAACTCACGCTGCAAAGCCTGGCGTTCGATGGCGAGATGGTAATGGGCGGCATGATGGGCAACGTATCACTACCGAACGGTGCGTCATTCCCCGTCCTGAAGGTCCGGGTCGAACAGCGCGTGAATACAAAGGCCGAACTTCCAAAGCGGCTCGCGTCGTTACCGGTGGCTTTGCCTGGGGACGCGATCAATGCGCGAGCTCCGAAGGTGTTCAACATCACGATGGGAATGATGGTCTGGGGGATCAACGGGCGCAGCTTCGACATGGACAACGTGACGAAGACGGAAACCGTGAGGCGCAACAGCGCGGAACTCTGGGAATTCCGTAACGAGAAGTCGATGATGCTCATGGCTCATTCGATGCATGTCCACGGCCTGCAGTTCCGCGTGCTCGGCCGTACCGTACTGCCTGACTTTGTTTCCGCGCACCGCACTGTGGCGGCGGGACTGGTCGACGACGGGTGGAAAGACACCGTGCTGCTGATGCCTGGCGAGCGCATCCGGTTGCTGCTCCGGTTCGAGCACTATGCAGGCATGTTTCTCTACCATTGCCACATGCTGGAGCACGAGGATTCCGGCTTGATGCGCAACTATCTGATCGCAACGTAATGAGGTGGCACCCGCTATCTGCGACTGCGCTACCCGGTCGCGAAGCGCAAACAGTGGAAGGTAATCCGGAGTGAAGCCATGAAATCATCCCGCCGTAGTTTCATGATCAGTGTTGTGGGCGTTGCGTCGTCGCTCGTGCTGTCGCACGAGGCATGGGCCGACGCCGCGCCAGTCCTCGAGTCCGATGCGAACGCACAGGCGCTCGGGTACAGAACCGATGCAGGGAAGGTCGACCGTGCGAAGTACCCGAAGTTTCAGGCAGGGCAGGCGTGTGCGAACTGCCAGTTCTTCCAGGGCAAGGCCGGTGATGCAACGGCGCCCTGTACTATTTTTACGGGCAAGCTGGTAAACGCGAAAGGCTGGTGCAGCGCGTACGTAAAGAAGGCGTGATGCGATTACGATAGCAGTGCGGTCTGTGGGCGCCGGAGGCCCTGATTGGCGGTCCAGATGCAGGCTCGATTTCAGGTCCTGGTCGCTGCAACGCTGGCCGCGTAAACGGCAACATCGGTCATCCGGTGCCAGATGCATTGCGCCGGGATGGTCTGTGCGGTTTGCCGGGATCTGGAGCCCGAAACGCTGACCGGCAGGTTGTTGGTTGGGAGTTTTATCATGGCAGGCGTTCGCAGGTTCAGGTTTTCAGTTAGCGGGATCCTCGTGGCTCTCGCGATCGCCGTCCTTGCCGCGGCGGCGTACATGACTCTGGGCAGGACAGAAGCCGTTCCCGACGCGACGTTCACGTTGTTGTCGGGGCAAAAACTGAGTACTGCTGATCTGCGCGGCAAGGTGTATCTGGTCCATTTCTGGGCCACGAGTTGCGCAACCTGTATCAAGGAAATGCCGCAGATGATTCAGACCTACGACCGGTTCAGGGGCGAACACTTTGACTTCGTCGCAGTGGCGATGAGCTATGACCCGCCGCTTTACGTCAGGAACTACGCAGAGACCCATCATCTGCCGTTCAGGATAGTGATGGACGCGAACGGCAGCCTTGCACAGCAGTTTCATAACGTGCAACTCACGCCGACAACGTACCTGGTCGACGGGAAAGGCAGAGTCCTCAAGCGCATTCTTGGCGAGGCCGATTTTCCCGAACTGAACCGGATGATTGGCGAAGCGCTCTCGGAGTCGACGTAAGGAGAGCGCGGTAAAGACGCGAGGTCGGGCCACCTGCTGGGACCTGGTTCAAGATTGGACGGATCTGTGTATAAGAGCCGACGGAAGGAGCGAGATCATGATACGGCCACACGCTACGATCGCCGCTGCGCTGTTTGCACTGGCGCCAGCGGTTCTGGCAGACGCAGCCGCGACTCGGCACGCCATTGCGCGGCTACGCGCACATCACGGTCAACGCTTGAGAAGGACGAGCGGCTTGGGGAAGTGTTCGCGACAAAGCTCCGCGAGGTTTCGCCCGGTAACTATCCCGAGTTTTGCGGAGAGCGCCTGAAACAGCATGGCTATCAGGTTTGCCAGCAGCACAACCCAGAGGAGCGTATAGCCGTACTTCGCGCCCGCCTGAATGTTCGTCGCGAAGTTGCCCGGGTCCATGTAGGCGATTGAGACGACCACCGCCGGGCCGAAAAATGGCAGGAACACCCGTGCGCCCCGGCCTTCGAGCTGCTCCCGTATCGCCGACGTTGTTCGCGTCGTCAGCGATTGACGTTTGCCTTTGCGACGAGCACGGTCGTCCATCTCCACTCCAGGCACTCATCGGCTGCAGGTGCTGCAGGTCGGCAGCCTCGGCACATCACGACATTACTTACCGGCGTGTTTAGCCTGCCACTTCTTCATGTACGCAATTTCATCATTCTGGGCTTTGATGATGTTTTTGGCCAGCCGCTTCATGTCAGGATCCTTGCCGTATTTCAGCTCGACTTCCGCCATGCTGACCGCACCCTTATGGTGGGGGATCATATGGGCCACGAAGTCCTTGTCGGTGTCGCCACTGTATAGGGGGGCGCTCATCTGCTTCATCATCTTTTCATCCGCTTCCCTGAACGCTGGAGTTGACGGACTTGAGCCAGTATCCGCCGAACTGGACATATTCATTCCGGGCATGGATGCACCCTGCTGGGCGTTTGCGGGGAGTGCCGTAATGGCCAATGCAAGGCCCGCGCAAAGGGAAGCGGCGCGGAGGGCGAGAAGGCTTTTCATAGTAAATTGAATATTCCACGCCAAAGTGAACAGGGATTCCACGGCAAAAAGAATACGAATTCCACGGCAAAGTGAACGCCGATTCCACGGCAAAAAGAACAGGGTTTCCACGCCATCGCGAACAGGAATTTGAGGTGGCGGCGACGCGGGTCAACGGTGGCACGATCGACAGTTTTGTCGGGAGTGCCGAATGGCAAATGTCAGGTTGACCATGCGCAAAATCAGGGAAGTGCTGCGGTTGCATTTCGAGTGTGACCGCAATCAGAGGGAAATCGCCGACGCGGTCGGTACCTCGACAACGACGGTGTGGCATTACCTGCGCCGCACGCGGCTGGCAGGGCTGAGCTGGCCGCTGCCACCGGAACTGCTGACGGACGACGCGGCGCTCGAGGCGAGGCTGTATCCGCCGCCGGCGCGGCGCGAGCCAACACGCGGCATGCCGGACTGGCCGACTGTGCATCGCGAGATCGGCAGGAAAGGTGTCACGCTCGATCTGCTGTGGCAGGAATACAAGGCGCAGCATCCGGACGGCTGCGGCTACAGTTGGTTTTGCAAGGCTTACCAGGAATGGGCGCAGCGGCTTCCGGTCACGATGCGGCAAACGCACGTGCCGGGCCAGAAGCTGTTCGTCGACTACTCGGGCAAGAAGCTCGGCATCATCAATCCGGACACCGGTGAAGTCCGCGAGGCTGAACTGTTCGTCGCCGCGCTCGGCGTGTCCGGTTTTACCTTCGCGGAGCTCACCTGGACCCAGCAGTTGCCCGACTGGATCGGCTCGCACGTGCGCGCCTTCGCGTTCTATGACGGCCTGGTCGAGATTCTGGTGCCCGACAATCTGAAATCGGGCGTCCACAAACCGGGGTTCTACGATCCGGACATCAATCCAAC
>NZ_JARESU010000134.1:0-22216 GCF_046027075.1 Paraburkholderia sp. RL18-085-BIA-A
GGCGCAGCTGGACAAATTGAACAGTCATGTTGCGAAGGTCTGCTCTGTCGCACTTCGGCCGCGAATCCGGGGCCGCTTTCAGAAGGTCGTTCGGAGTCCGTCAATCCTTCGCGGCAAACACTATACCCGTTGTTATCCACATGAGAACCCAATTCCTCCACGGCATCTGTTTAGTTAGGTTGATGAATAAACGAGTGATTGAGTCCTGACTGGGTCCCTCAATAGAAAACGTCCGTGTCGAAGCAGCACAAGATTTTTCCCCGACCACGCTGAAGTCCATCGCTCGCGATCTCGTTTCGTCGCGCTTGAGCGCGCAGAGTTTGTTCTGTTGGGTGACCGCACACAGAGGCTCAAAAAACGTTGTCTACAGCCAGACATCGTCGCTCCTCAATCTAGTTGTAGAAGCCCTCGTGGTCGCGATCAATGTTGTTTATTTTCAGACGGTTAGCGTCGCTCGGAGGGTGTGCGAATCAGGCTTGGCATAACCCGTGCAGTTGTCGCTGTGGGCACGACCGGCTTGGTGCTACCGCCACGGCGTCAGCAGCATTGCTCAGATTCCCAGAAATGTGTTGTTCGTTGAGCTTCTTTGTTAGCCCGCGGCACGGCCCCACACATCGTCCCATCAACGTTGACCATAGCGCGCTGCAATGGACTTGGTCCGGCTGCATTCGAATGTTCAACAAGCATATTGGAGTCGTCATGAAAGCGAAATCTCTCGCCGCGCTGTTAGTCGCAAGCTCCGCATCGTTGGCGGCTCCCGCCTTCGCGGGCGGTGACGGGCAGAATTCCTTCTATCGCACCGATGTCGGCGCGCCGGTATCGCAACGCGGTCACGCCGCTCAAACGAAGGCCGTGGCAAGAGCCCACGGCAGCTCGGTTGGTGGTACCCGCAGTGGCGTCGGCGGTGAGGAATCGGTCAAGCCGCAATCTGGCCGGCGTGCCCCGACTGATAGCATCGACCCGATGTATCGCGGTGGTTGATGAGTTTGTTCGCGCAGCGCCAGTTCGCTGGTACTTCGCGACTGAACCGCTGCTTTTCGTCGATGGGGGCTCATGTCTTGACGATGAGATCCCGATGAACGGCGTGCCTCGAGCGAATGCTTGCCGCACCTGAAGATTTAGGTCTTCAGGGACGCCCGTCACCCAAACCGGTGTGGCGCCGTGCGGCAGTCGCGTGCATCCAAACGAAGGTCGGCAACTACATCGTCACCACACCGAGCATTACTATGCTGCGGCACTCGGTGTTCGCGCACTGCCGCTGCGCGCCATGCGTTCGATCCGTCACATTGAGCGAAGCCACGCAATGAAGGTAACTGAGGGCAACAACGGTCGCGGCGACGAAGCATGGCTTCGTTCGCGACTCGCGCACGCCTGAGGGCCGTCCCATAGCATCGCTGGCGGGTTGCTGCCAGGATGGTCCCAGTCCGGCCAGCTTCTGCCGTTGGCCGGCGCTTTCACTCGGAGGTTCGAGCGTCGGCTTCGCCCCAGGCAGTCGACGCTCACATGCCGATCACTCTCGTTGCATGATCGGCCATGCCTGCCGTTCACGATCTCTCGGACGCAGGCCACGCAAATCGGAATTGACGTTTGCAGCAAAGCTCGTTTGCCACCTGCGCCATGGCCTGCTCGCGTTGGAGCGGACGATGCTGTGAACGTGCGAGATACACCAAGGATTCGCGCAACAGTTCCTGTTGGCGCGGGCATTGTATTGAGTCGCGGGACCGCCTTTGAAGCGAGCAGCCTTGCCGGTCAAGAATGATCGACACCGGAACGAATCGCAGCCCGTTCCGGGCGATCAGCTGAATTCTGGTACACGGCGCAATCTGGGATCGCCGACAACAATGCAGCCATAGATGTGCCTCTGGCAAAGAGCACTAATACGGAGGATTCACTACTACATATTGTGAGCCTTGAGGCTGATACCAGGTACTGCCACATTGCTGGTAGACCATTCCACCATAGTTGATTGGAACACAACCTGCCGGTACGGTTCTGGTCATGGAGCCAATAACGGCGGAAGTCACGGCAACCGTCGCGCCAACCGCGGCCGCAGTCGCGACCGGATGGTAGTCGTTGTCCCAACCTCCATTTCCCTGGACATTCACATTGGTATTCCTGTTAACGTTTACGTTGTTGACACTGGTGCTTCGGACATTGTTCGTGCGCGCGTCCGCCCTGGTGTTGTTAACCTGAGCATTCTGTCTGGCGCCGCCGCCAGCCGCTTGCGCGCGTGCGCCACCGCCTCCACGGCCTTGCGCCTCGGCTATGGGTGCTAAAGCGACGTTGGCGAAGACGAGCATAGCCAGTGGCGTCAGAAGCAACTGGCTGAGTGATTTCTTCATGTTGGATCTCCTTTACTTTGCCTTCACCGGCAGGATCTCGATCTTCGTAGAACCTTTGGGCGGCGCAAACGCGAAAACGGAGTCTGGGAATCCCGGCTTCAAATCCCATTGCAACAGGGAGATCGATTGTGGGCGGGCTTCGTCGGCCCGATTGGTTATGACGATCTTGCGCGGCAGCGGCTTTCCGCCGGCGGATATCCAGATCTGCCAGTCGATATCGCCCTGACGGAACGCGTAATGATCACAAAGCTCATTCCCGACAAAGTCCTGGCCGGCATTCATCGCGGACTCAATCTTGTCCAGGGGCGCAGCTTCGGTACCCCAGACAAAGAGGTCCGTCAACGGTAGTTCCACGCCGTACCTCACTCGCAACTTGTCGATCAGCTCACCAATCGTGCCGGCAAATTCGACCGATGAGTAGTAATTTTGTGCCGGTGTAAAGAGGGTGACAGTCTTTCCGTCGTAGAAGAGTTCACGCGTGGAGCGCGGGCTACGCATCACCACGTGCAGCCTGTTTGGACGAACGACGTCCATATTTGCCGTCGCCGTGTGCGTCAGCTTTTGGCCGTCCTCCAAAACTCGCTCGGCGCTCAGTTCGTTCGAAACCCTAAATCGCTTCAATGTTTGCAAATAGGCGCCCATGGCCTTGAGTGCCTGAATCGATCCTTGATCGACAGCGCTCGCCGCAGGCTGCGCCGTGCTCGCCGGCGGAGTCTGTGCGTAATTGGACGTCCCGGCGACCGACATAGCTAGTAGGCCGAGGACAAGAATCTTCCGTTTCATGGCTGTCTCCTGTTGCTAAGCACCACTTGGGCTATACGGACGGCTCGCCATCGGCTTGAGATCGCTTTGGCTGATCGGGGTAGGGAGGGTGGCGTGCGGAGTTTCCTTAGAAGAATAGCGGCGCTGTCGGGGATAAAACAATTGGACTTTGGTCGTAGGTAGTGGCAACTCGACTCAGAACGTTAGGGAGCTTCTGTTTAACCTGAGCGCCTCCGGAATTGCCCGCGTCCTGTGACGAACGAGGAGAGCAATGACGCCGCGTGCGTCGCAACAGCCGCGTCAGACGCGCCACGGGCGAAGGGGGAATGTGAAGCGTTGCCGTCGCGTCAAGCACGGAGCGTGAAGGATCGATGGGAATCGAAGGGGGCAATTGCGCCGAACTCCACGCGACGGCAACTCCGGGTCGCGTACTGTCAATCGTAGACTTGCGAGGCACCAGCTGCGTATGCCCATTGCATGAGACGGTAACCGGCCACAGGACGTACACAACAACAGATCAAGCGTCCGAACGCCACCGAAATGCTGGCGTTCACTTTGCTAGCGCCGGCGTTCGGCGCATGGTCGACAGGATTGCAGTCAACTTGACCAGACTGTGGTGACCATAGCGCGAAGGCGGACGCTGAGATATGCTGCTGCCCGAGAGTTCCACCGTGTCACAGAGAGCTTCGATCCGAATCAGCCGAGTCAAATCAACATGGCCACAACCACGACAGACATTGTCATTATTGGCTCAGGGATGGGTGGAGCGACGGCAGCGCTCGGCCTCGCTCCGACGGGAGCGAACATAACGATTCTCGAACGAGGCTCTCAAATCGCGCCGAGTGCGCTAAATCGCGACGCGCGTGCGGTCTACCAGCGCAATCACTTCAAGTCGGACGGGTTCTGGTATCTGCCTAACGGCGAAGCCTTCCCTGCGGGAAATCGTTTTTGCCATGGCGGCATGACGAAGTTTTACGGCGGTGTCCTGTATCGCTTTCGCGAACGCGATTTTGACGGCGTGTCCTACACCGAGGGGGATGCTCTTCCATGGCCCATTCGATACGCTGAACTGGAACCGTGGTACGAACAGGCTGAACGTCTTTATCAGGTTCGGGGCGATAGTTCCCAAGACCCAACCGAACCGCCACGCAGGATCAACCTGCCGTACCCGCCTGTTCCTGATGAGGAAGCAATATCTCAGGCGCGCGCTCGCTTTGAAGCCATCGGCCTGCATCCCGGTGCATTACCGTTGGGCATTGACCTCAGCACGTGGCTCAGGCACGGCAAGACTGGTTGGGATGGTTTTCCTGATGCCCGCGAGGGCAAGATGGACGCCGAGAATTGCGCGCTGATTCCTGCACTCAACTATCCGAATGTCAGAATCAAAAGTGGCGCCGTGGTGCAGAGGGTACTGTTTTCCCCCGACGGAAAACGCGCGGTCGGCGTCGAGTATGAATCTGGCGATCAAGTGCAGCGCTTGCATGCAGACGTTGTCGTCCTCGCGGCGGGGGCCATCCCAACTGCAGCCATTCTTCTGGCGTCCGACATCGACAGGACTATCAACCGCTCAGGGCAGGTAGGTCGCAACCTGATGGCGCATAACCAGAGCATCGTGATCGGTTTCGACTGGCGTTTCCGGAACGACTCGATTTACCAGAAGACGTTCGCGATCAACGACTTCTATCTGTCTGACGGAGCGGGCGGTCCGCCTCTTGGAAACATCCAGGCCCTTGGGCGCGTGAACGGCGCCATCCTGAAGGCCGGATTTCCCCGCGTTCCCGAGTGGCTGCTTAGCCGGATCAGCAAGCACACGCTCGATTTCTTCCTGAATAGCGAAGACCTTCCGCACGAGCGAAACCAGGTGCGACTTGATGGACGAAAGCTTGTCCTCGATTTCAGTCATCCAACCAACATGCTGGCTCACAAAAGTTTGACCCTCCGCTGGAAGGATTGCTTGCGAGACGCCGGATTTCATCGCACGGGTTCCATGCTGTTCGAGCGGCGCGGTCCGGGTCACCAGTCCGGAACCGTTCGGATGGGCGATGATCCGAATACCGCGCCATTAAATCGTTGGGGGCAAGCACACGAGTGCGAGAACCTGTTTATCACCGATGCGAGCCCCTTTGTTTCGTCTGCGGCGGTCAACCCTGCGTTGACGGTAGCTGCTCTATCACTTCGGGCGGTTGGGAAGATCAAGGATGTGTTGCTCAAGGGATAGACTGTGATTGCCGCTTCGACCTGATGATGTCGAAGTCACAGTTCGAAGAACTGTCTCACTGGAGCCCGCAACATCGATGCTGCTCTCGGGCCGAATGACGGCCTCGGCCAGATATCGGACCTCCGCGTCGATGAAGTCGGTTGGGGCTGTGGCTCAACCGGACGCATATCTCTCAGTGCAACCAGGCGTTCGGGAACGTCTGGTTGCTGCGAACTGCCTGCACAACCGCACTTCGCCGGACACCTCGCCGCGGCTTACCCGCTCATAGCTAGCTAGTCCAAAAAAGCGTTCCGCGGTCGTTGTCAGCAGGCAGACTTCCTGTTGGTCGAACGATCGTGCGATGTCTTCGAGTTGTGCGACCAGTTCCCGCGCAATGCCTGTACCGCGCAATTCTGACGTGATGACGAGCGATCGCAAGAGCACGCTCGAGCCGAACTGCTCGAGTCCGGGATGAGCGCAACAGCCGAAAGCAGAGACACCAGCAGCACGGTCCATTCGACAGGCGCATAGTCTCCACCGACCGTCTAGATCGCCGCAGCCGAAATCGGCGCGATGCCCTTGGCGATGTTTGAGGGCATCGAGAGCAGTCCGCGCACGGCTCCGTAACCCTCCGTCCACATCACGTCCTGCACGATCGTTCCGCGCACGATCGTCATCATGCCGTTTGCGCCGCCGTCGACGACCGCGAACATCCATACTATTTTCGTCTCACGGCCAACGGTTCTGCGCTCGAGGAGAACCCACTGGGACTGTGCTCCAACCCAAGTCGTTAATTAGCAGCCTAAGGGACACTTCGCGGGAGGCGCAATTTAGCGCGCCGGGCGCTGCGTGTGCCGTGCGCGACTACGGCGAGGGCAACAATCCAGCAATATTCCCGTAGCCGTTTGCAACTGATCTGTCGCTAACCTATCTTGAATCACTGAAGGTAATTTGCCAGACGGCTTATCTCGAAGGCCATTAGGCGCTTGATGCTTCGAGTGCGCACGGTGAGCACTGAGATCCGCGACGCCCGAATTGTCCTCGAATGCCACGGCTGGCCATACCATCGCGGCCGGGCCTCTTACGTAATTTTCAGGTTCGCAACAACAGCACGGAGGCGCGGCCATGACGACCCCGCTGCATGGACAGATGATGGACGTGCCGCTAACGGTTTCTTCGTTGCTGGCGCATGCGTCACGCTACTTCGGCTCCACGGAGATCGTGTCGAAGCGCATCGAGGGCGACGTGCATCGCTACACGTATCGTGATTGCGAGAAGCGCGCGAAGCAACTGGCGCAGGCGCTGATTGCGCTGGGCGTCGAAGCGGGCGACCGGATCGGCACGCTCGCATGGAACGGCTACCGGCATCTGGAAACGTACTACGGCACGACCGGCTTCGGCGCCGTCTGCCACACGGTCAATCCGCGTCTCTTTCCCGATCAGATCGCCTACATCGTCAATCACGCCGACGACGCCTACGTGCTGTTCGACACCACGTTCGCATCGCTCGTCGACGTGCTGGCGCCGCAATGTCCGAACGTGCGGGGGTGGATTGCGATGACGGACGACGCGCACATGTTGCGCATGTCGACAGCGACATCGAGTTATGAGGCGCTGCTCGCTCAGCACGACGGCAACTTCGACTGGCCGCTGATCGACGAGCGCAGCGCCTCGAATCTTTGCTACACGTCGGGCACGACGGGCAATCCGAAGGGCGTGCTGTACTCGCATCGCTCCACGGTGTTGCATGCGTTCGGCGCGGCGCTTGCCGGCGCAATGGGTCTGTCGGCGCGCGATTGCGTGCTGCCCGTCGTACCGATGTTCCATGTGAACGCGTGGGGCATTCCGCACGCCGCGCCGTTGACCGGCGCGAAGCTGGTGTTCCCCGGCAAGGACCTCGACGGCAAGTCGCTCTACGCGCTGATGGAAGCCGAGCGCGTCACGTGTTCGGCGGGTGTGCCGACCGTGTGGCTCGGGCTGCTCAACTACGTGCGCGAAGCGGGCGTGCGGTTCTCGTCGCTGGAGCGCACGATGATTGGCGGCTCGGCGTGTCCGCCTGCAATGCTCAGAATGTTCAAGGACGACTATGGCGTCGAGGCCATCCACGGATGGGGCATGACGGAGATGTCGCCGCTCGGCACGCTGGCAAGACTCAACTGGGAGCAGGCGCAGCGTTCGCGGGACGAGCAGCGCAGGTTGCTCGAGAAGCAGGGACATGTGGTCTACGGCGTCGACATGAAAATTGTCGGCGCGGACGGTCAGGAATTGCCGTGGGACGGCGTCGCATTCGGCGATCTGCATGTGCGCGGGCCGTGGGTGATCGACCGTTATTTCCGCCGCGATACATCGCCGCTCGTCGAGGGTTGGTTTCCGACGGGTGACGTCGCGACGATCGACCGCGACGGCTTCATGCGCATCACTGATCGCAGCAAAGACCTCATCAAGTCCGGCGGCGAATGGATCAGCTCGATCGATATCGAGAACGTCGCGATCGCGCATCAGGCGGTCGCGGAAGCGGCATGCATCGCGTGCGCGCATCCGAAGTGGACCGAGCGTCCGCTGCTGGTGGTCGTCAAGCGAGCGGGCTTCGATGTCACGCGCGAGGAACTGCTCGCGTTCCACGAAGGCAAGGTCGCCAAATGGTGGATTCCCGACGATGTCGTTTTCGTCGACGAGTTGCCGCACACCGCGACCGGGAAACTGCACAAGCTGAAGCTGCGCGAGCAGTTCCGCGATCACATCTTGCCGTCGGCGCGCAATGTTGAAAACTGTCCGCTTACTGTGTCGACCCGGATTCAGGGATCGCAGACGCAAGTCGAATAGAACAGCCGCGTCGGTACGATCCTGACCAAAGCTTCCTGCGTGTGATCGGCGTACAACCGCCGGTTGAACACGTTCTTCACGCCCAGCGAATGTGAAAGCGCCGGTGAAGACCGAAGAAGGTAGTCCTCTTGTGTCGTGGCTTCGTCAAAGACACGCTGAAGGGGTAGTCCTCGCGGCGGTATGCTGTGGCGTCTTTATCCTGGCAAGAACGGGTCTGCTAGCCGGCCGACAGGCGACACACTGGTCCTTCAGTGATCACTTCGCCCAGCAATTTCCTGGTGTGCTTATAGAAACCGATCATATGGTCATCGACTACGGGGACGTCGTCATGGCCGGGGGCGTGCTCGCCTGAGCGGACCTTGGTCTGCGGCTCACCGAGAGATTTCTAGGCACGGCAGTCATGCTGGAAACAGCGCGCTACATGCTCGTCGACCCGCCCGGGCGCGAACAACGTTTCTACAGCGAATTCGATCCGCGCACGAATCATGGCGATAGGGCGATATTGAAAGCACAGCATTGGCTTTTCACTCAACGCGAGCGGCCGGTCAGTGTCGTGGACATTGCGCAACATGCGGATCTTGAGCCGAGGACGTTTCTGCGCCGCTTCGTTGCCGCCACGGGGATGAAGCCGAGCGAGTACCAGCAGAGACTTCGGATCACTCGAGCACGCGAGATGCTGGAGTTTTCGCAGGCCAGTATTGAAGAGATTTCGTGGAGTCTCGGCTATGGCGACGTGGGAGGATTTCGTCGCGTGTTCCGCAAAGTCATGGGCCTGACGCCTTCTGATTACCGGCGACGTTTCTGTCAGCCGACTCAGCAACGAGCCTGATCCGTGTTCTCATGCAAGCCGCCGGGTGAGGCAAAGGGTATATCGCAAACCGAAGCGGTATTTCGATCTTCTCAGAAGCAACCACTTATCGCGGCCTCATGTGCTGAAAACCGCCATCGACCACCGATGGCGGCGCGTCAACAAACTGGCGCGGCAGCGCGATATGCGCTGCGCCTTCCCCTTGCTCGACATGCCAGCACTTGTGGATCAGTGCACGGATTTGCTCCGGCGCAAGAATCCCTTCGGCCAGATCGGAGCATTTCTTCTCGAGCTGCTCGTCGCTCAATGGAACTTCTGTGCTGCCGATCGCCTGCTGGATGAACGCAGGCGGTTGTCGAAGCCGGGGCCGTGGAGGCCGGCGAGCGGCTGATCCTTCAGAACGTACAGGTTGCCCTGCGCCGGCTGCCGCGTAACGGCTCACTTGCCCCGGGAACCAGGTGGTGCCGGTGTGACGGACGGAGCAGAGATCGCTGGAAGTTGTGGGGCGCTCCCATCCGCCACGGACTCAGTCGGTTCGTTGCCGCCCTACAGGCAGCAAACTTCGGTCATGTGCAGGATCCGTGACCGGCGGGACGCCGAGTTTGATCCCTCTATCCGCCAGCATCACGATGAGTTCCGCGCGGCGCCGCAGATTGAAATGCGCGAGCAGATGGCTGACGTATTTTCGTACTGTAATGTCCTCAAGCCCCATTCTCAGAGCAATGGCCTTGGACGGAAGTCCGCGCACCAGCCACGTTAACGTTTCGAACTCTCTTGGAGTGAGTCCCAGGCCGGATGCGTTGCTCATTTCTGAATTACCGCTTGCCTGCCTTTTCGCCGGTCCATTTGCCGGAGCCTCGTCCGTGCCCATGTCACGCCTGAGCCTCCCGATGCTGGACGCGGGCAGGAAGACGCCCCCAGCAAGTACCGCGCTTATCGCTGCATGAAGCGCTTCAGGAGGCGACGATTTGAGCACGTATCCCATAGCGCGAAGTTCAATGCATCGACCGATGGTTTCCACGCTCTCGTCGGCCGATATCACAATCACCGGTAGCGACGGTCGCAACTCCTTCAATTCGGCAAGCGCGTCGCAACCGTGACCATCGGGAAGGTCGAGATCGAGAAAAACGATGCTCAGAGATTCGCCAAGCGCATGATTCATGCCTTGCGACAAGGTACTCGCGTGCAGCAACTCGATGGCCGGAAAGAGCTCTCTTAGTAGAAGCGCCAATCCGGCTCTGAAGAGTTCGTGATCGTCGACAATCAATACGCGCATTCCATCGTCTCCCAGGACCGCTTTCGAGGCGAGTTGCTACGACACAGCGGGTGATGCTACATCCGTAGCAGTCGTCCGCTGTGTTCAAATCAAATAGTACACGTAGTGCACCTAATGCCCCGGACAATGTCTGGTGCGCGCGGCGCCTGATCATGTCATTCACGCGCTTCCTTTGACGCGGGTCGCGTGCCGTCCCTCGTACGACGAGCGCCACCCTTCAATGCGAATCCTGTTTCCATCTCTGCAGATTGTCCCGGACCCGGCGGGCTACGAGGAGCGAGAGGTAGTCCAAGATTTGTGCACCTTGGCTGTACTCTGCCCACGTTTCTGCGAACATTCTCGAGACCGTTTCCACGGGAGTATTTGTGTCGGTTGCGATCATCTTGACGATGTCGTCGTCAATGTTGGGCGTGACCATGGGGGACCCCCCATTAACGTGAATGAACCAGACAGGGACAGATTCAATTACAGACCGTGCCCGGCGTCTCAGCCAATTGAATCCCTCTCTCAAATCCTGGCGCGGGCAGAAGAAAGCCGAGGCCTGGCACGTCGATAGCAGTTGAATATCCCATCCCGCGCGTGACGGCGTGACCGAGCATGTGTCTCCCGAGCACTGCAATGGCCTGTCGCGCGAGCACGGCTGCCTGAATGTCACCGCTTCGTTCGCGCCATTTTCATCCCGCGCACGCTGTCGGCCTTACGCCAGGAATCCCTTTCCCGCGGGACCGGCAGGAAGGCCATTGCACCGTCGCGTGCCGCACCGGTCACCCTCGTGCAGATGGCCACCGGCCCGTTCAATCAATCGAGACTCGCGCTTTTCGTGCCTTGGCTTCGCGAGTTCGCGATGGCATCAATGGCTGAGCGCGGGGCATTTCTTGCGGCCGGGAGCCCGACTTCTTTGGTCGAATTCGAGACCCGCGAACATTCGGCCGCAGCCCCGGGAATTTGATTAGGATCGGATCATGATCCCGGCCCACAGCAGCGCGCAATTTCCCGGCCATGGAATTCGTCAAACGGGGGGCAAGGTTACTGCAGCAAACACCCCCTGAAACGCAGCACCATTTTGCATCCCGGCTGGTTATCGTGGATTTCGACGTCGGCGTCGTGGACGCGCGCAATGGCTGTAACGAGACTCAAGCCGAGGCCATGCCCGGCAGTTTCATGCGCGTGCTGGCTCGGGCTGCGATAGAACGGACGTAGGACCGCTTCGCGTTCGCCGGGTTCGATACCTGGGCCCGAGTCCGCAACATGCAAAACTGCTTGCCCGGCGTCGATGCCCGCTTCGAGCGTAATTGCGCCGCCGCCAGGCGTGAATTTGAGCGTGTTATCGAGCAGGTTTTCTATCGCGCCGAACAGCAGGTCGACGTCGCCATGCACTTTCACTGGTTCGGGTGCATGCACCGAGACCGACAGGGCGCGCTCGTCCGCTACTGGCTCTTACAGGTCCACGACGTCGCGAAACACCGTGTCCAGCGACACATCGGTAAAGCTCGCGCGCCTGCCGTCGGCTTCGATTTCCGCAATTCGAAGCAGCGCGGTAAAGCGGTTCAGCACGACGTCCGATTGCAGAATGGCGGCATCGGCCGGATCTTCATAGTCGGCCACGGTATCAGAGCGGCGCCGCGCCCGTTCGAGACCCGCACGCAGACGCGTCATCGGCGTACGCAAGTCGTGTGCGATGCCCGCGCACACGCCGCGTGCCTCAGCAATGAGCCGCTCGATTTCGGCGAGCATCGTATTGACGATCCCGGCAAGGCGATCCAGGTCGTGATGCGTTCCGCGCGTCGGCAGGCGGCGGCTCAGTTGCCCCGCCATGATTTCGCGCACGGTCAGGCTGATCGCTCTGATCCGCCGGTTCGACATCGCGTTGAGCGTCGCGCCGCAGCCCACCGCGAGAATGATGATCAGCGTCAGGCCCACGCAGAGCATGTTCATCAACGTGCGGTCGAAGCCAAGAATTTCGTCTATCGAGTGGCCCACGACAATCCGCAAGCCGCCATGCGCCGGTATGATGATGCCGCGAAAATGCGTCTCTCTCATCCGGTTGCCGTCGCTCACTTCCTGATCGTAGTAGAACGGCTTGTCCTCGCGCGCGTCCGGCAGCACGGGAATATTGCCAGCGAGCCACTTGCGGTCGGCATCGAAAGGGCCATACGGCCGACTGCTCGCTACATCGCGGCGGCTCAATGCCGCGATCTCCGCAATTGCCTCGTCACGTCCAATCGAATGAAGCTCCGCGACCTCGCCGAGCAAGCGCTCATCGACCTCGTGCATCAGGTAACTGTGCGTCACCCAGTACAGCATCGCGAATAGCAAGATTGCCGAGCTGATAAACACGGCCAGCAGCCACGCAGTGCTGCTGACGTGCATGCGCGGGCGGCGCTTATTTGCCTGTATGGAGGATGTAGCCGACATTGCGCGCCGTGTGGATCATCAACGAGAGCCGGCCGTTCAGGCTGATCTTGCGGCGCAACTGGCCGATATGCATGTCGATCACATTGGTCTGCGCGTTGAAATGGTAATTCCACACCCAGCACATGATGGTGGTGGATGCAACGTCGGGCCATGTGGTGGCCGATTTGCCGATTGGCGGGCACCCGGATTCCGCCGCGTTCGATCCTGCATTGAAGCTGGCGTTCAGTTCCAACGGTGCGAATGGCACGCTGACGGTGGTCCACGAAGACGACGCGGACCACTACAGTGTCGTGCAAAACGTGCAGACGCTGGAAGGCGCGAAGACGATGGCGCTCGATCCGCAGAAACACCGCGTGTATCTGGTGTCGTCGAAGTTTGGCCCGGCGGAAGCGGCGACGGCGCAAAATCCGCATCCGCGGCCGACGGTCATTCCGGGCACGTTCGAAGTGCTCGTCGCGCAGCGTAAGTAAGCGTGGTCCATTCCTGGCTTAGCTGCAACGTACGGAGGGCGGCGCGTCGGGCGGCGCCCCGGCGACGTCTCATGAGCAGGTCATCGGCCGACGCGGACGTTCGCCCATCGGCGTTGGCCTGTCCGCTGCCTACAAGTTTAGACAACAGCGGACGGTCGCATAGCATGGCTGAGAGACTGAACGGGGTCGACAGGCGACCCTTAGGGGCGCGGTTCACATAAAAGCTGCACGGCTGCCCGCGACGGGTCAAGCGATCCCGGCGAAGCGTTGCTCCAGATAGGTGATGATGGCGTTGGATTCGTACAACCAACGCGACTGGCCCTCTTCCTGAATATGTAGGCAGGGCACCTTCAACCTGCCACCGCCGGCAAGCAAACGATCCCGCGCAACGGGATCGTTTTTGGCGTCGTGCAGCGTCATCGGCACATTCAGGCGATGCAGGGCGCGCCGGGTCTTGACGCAGAAAGGACACGCTCGGAATTGATACAGCGACAGCCGCGCCGCTTCTTTTTCCACAATTGACTGACCTTGCGCCGCACGACGTTGCGGGCGCGGGCGACTGATGGCGTCGCCGAGTAAAATCAACTGGCCGAGACCTACACGCAGGATTTTCATCAACATAGAAGCTACCTTGAACGGCGAAAGGGAGCCCGCGAGTCTACTCCTTCCAGGATCCGACTGCTCATGGCCGCAGTATGGCGATCGCAATGTAGAGGAACGACCTGAGCCGGGCCGGCCGCGCTGGTCGAAAGCCGGGCCATGAGCGGTCATTGCTCACTCATTCGGCCGCTTCCGCCCTTCATGAACGGTTGCTTTCAACCCGGTATTGGAATTGGTCTGGAGCGTGCAGGTCCGCTACGCTACGCCGATCTCATTTCAAGCGATCCCAAGTGCCTGCAATATAGGTAGATGAATCTGAGCAAAGCGGTTCGCTTTCGCTGTTAGATCCGCCAGAGAAGCCGCTGCGCCCGACGGCAGCTCTGTTGTTGCCCTCGTAGGCTGGGGAGTTGCGCGCAGCACGGCCTCAGCGAACCCAGCCCATTGCGCCGGCTGCTGCAAGTGATGCAGTCTTGCCAATAAAAAAAGTTGCGCCACACGCGGCATCAAAATCCCCGAACCCGAAACCGGACTTACCAGAAACTGAACCTCCTCATGATTGCGCGCCTGTTCGCAGATAGCCGCGTTCAGCTTCTTCGCCGACGGTTGGGCGGCACTGATTTGCGCGTCATTTTGGGCATTCAGCAACACGCCCATACCAACCAGTAGCGTCACGGCCTTGACGATCTGCGCCAGGATGATGCCCCGTCCACGAACGCTGTTCTCGATATCGGACAGGGTCATCGGACGGTAGCTGTACAGTGCGTCGAGAATAGGGCCGTATAGCGTTTCCGGCAACAGCGTCTCGCCGAGTGCACCGCGCACCTTCAGCACCACGGAAGCTCTCGGCACGGCCAGGATGACCCGATGGGTGCGCAGGTTCGCGTCCCGCTCGTCGTCATTGAGCGCCCTGGGGGCCTTGATCCAGTAATCGCGCCGCAACGACCGGTTCACGCAGAAATCGCGCACCGTTTCTCGCAAACTCGTATCCGCAATGTCCGCTAACAAAGCGCGCTGCGCCGGGTTGAGGTTGATCTCATCGATGTGATCGCGATAGTCCGCGGATCCCCCATAAGTCAAACCCGACGCAACAAGCGACGAGGCGACCTGCAAGAAACTCATTGGGTGCCAGTCACGATTGAAATACTCATGCGCGAGATAATTCGGGTTCTCCCCGGACAACGCGTCGACGCGCTCGGCAAGCAGTGGATTAACCAGTGCATAGCCCGGTTGCGTCGCAAATACTGCCCGCGCAAAATCCACGGCGGCTTCGATGCGCACTTGCATGCGCTCTTCGGCGCCCGTGCCGTCGCGCGGCCCGGATACCGTACCGATTTGAAAATGCCGGTGCATCAATTCGCGCACCGGCAGCATCGCGGTCCATCCGGGCTGAGTGTTGTAGCTCAGATACAGCACGCCACCGGCCTTGAGCTTGCGGTGTATGAATTCAACAATCAGCGCACGATTTTCGTCGGAAATCCAGCTCCAGATGCCGTGCATGCCGATGAAATCGAAATCCGGTAAATCGTCGCGCCGGCAGAACTCCGAAAAAGGCTCGCCGAACAATTGCGCCTGCGATCCGCCACTGTCCGCAAGTCGTCGGGCGAAGTTCGCGTGAGGCCGGTGGAAGTCGGTGCCATACCATCGCGTAGGGGACCCGGCAGCGTGAATATTTACGCTCACGCCGTGGCCAAATCCCAGCTCGCAAGCGGTATGGACAGTTGGCAAAGCAAGTCCAGCCTGCAACAAGGGGAGTCTCTGCCGTAGCGGATTCAGCTCGTCGCAATAGCCGAATGTGTATGCAATCTCATCAACGTAACCAGTGTCCGGCTCACTCACCTTTTTAGCTCTCGTTCGTTGCGCGGGTACCCCGCATCGGCTCTGCAGATTGCGGAACCGGCTGTCCGGCGATGCCCGACACGATAACGGTGGATGGGATGGAATGCAAAGCATCCTCGATGCGAGCTTGAGCCTGGAATCTGACGCGACCTTCAGCGTGCTCAGAACCTGACCAGATCTTCGCCGCCCTTTCCGAACCCGAGGCGCTCGTTGTTGGAAAGCAGTTTGCGGAGCTGTTTACGGCGCGAGTTGGGCGAGCAGACACGAATGCGCTCATTGAAGGACGGGGGTTGCTTGATGAGATCGGGATGAGTGAGGATGTGGACCGCTTGCTTTACGCGCCGGCGCTCCATTCTGGCCAGATGATCGAACTGAAGAAGGCGTGAGACATGAAGACGAGAAACGATCCGAAGGCCTTCCTGGGCGAACTGGCGCAGATCTCGAAGATCAAGGAAGCGATCGATGCGTGTTAGAACACGACACGCGACCCGGGATGCGATGACCGGCAGCAATGGGTTGTGGATAGGACTCGTTCGAAGCCGCCATGAAGCGGCCCTTCGTGAGCGCTCGAATCGGCAGACCGTCCGGGGACCGGATTGGCGAGCGCGACACGGCTGAATGAGTGTTTGTCCCGGTCCACATACGCTCGAAAATGTGTTGGCCACGCTACGACACTCCGCCCGATACGCGTCTCTCAGCGCCGCTGAAATGCGCGCCAGACAGAGCTTGCTGCAATGTGGCATGGACTCTGCCTTACACAATGTCCAGCCGTCGCACGACCCGCCCATCCACCGAACTCGGATGCCACCGCACCGGATGCACGTCTGGAACCCACGTCATTCGGTAGCACCATTGCGTTACCGGTGTCGCAATTCGGACTTCGGTAACAGGTCGGCGCTCGTCAATTGCCTCTGGTGGCCAGTTGTCGGGAGGTTCAAACTCACGGGTCTAGGCAGACAACCAGTAGGTGCTGGGAATCTGTACGAGTAAACTACCTGTCTATGGTTATCAACGCGGTCCATCATCTAGGGGGACCAAAATGCGCAAGCTATTCTTCACGACAGGATCGCCTTTCGCCCGTGCCGTCCGCATCGTACTCGTCGAGAAGGGGCTCGATTTTGAGCGTGTAGAGACCTTCACTACGCCCAGCGTCGAAGAGCGCGCGAAGATCACGCCGACCCTACAGGTTCCGACCTTCGTCGACGGCAACCTCACTCTTTGGGATTCCGCCGTGATCATCGATTACCTGATGTCCAACTATCCATGTTTGCCCGCGCCGGAACGCATGGAGCCCCTCGCGACCGACTACGTGCGCGCGACGGCAAACTGGCACGATAGGCTCGTTCTCGCCACGGTACAAACTTTCGGCGTGTCGACGACGACGGTGTCGCAACTGCAATGGTCCGGGGTTCGGCATGAAGAAAATGGCCATGCCACGCGATGCGCCATTCGGAACCAGCATCTTCTCGATTGGTTTGAGTCCCAGCTCATCGGCACTGACGGCGCATTCATTCCCGGTGTGATCTCCGCGCAGGATATTTTGCTCACCTGTTTCTGCCAGTTCATTGAAACACGCCCATTGCGATTGTCCTGGCGCGCTCCAGGTCGACCCAAGCTCGCGTCATTGGTCGCGCGAATGGAAGGACGGCCATCTTTCCGGCAGGAAGCGGCACTTTGGTGGGAGCCAGGAATGACGTATGCCACTGCCGCCGAGGTGGAATGGGCAAGACGTAAAACGATTCATGGTGGACCCAGCTTCAGCGAATGGGCATCGCAGTCTCCCAGCTGACACCGGGCTTTGACGACGATTGAATGAATTGGTACGGCCAACGAGCAAAGATAGCCCAATTCGTGTGCGAGGACGCCCGGGATTGATTGCCGACAATCTGTTCCAGAGCGATAGACAGAGCGAGGAATTCGATGCTGACAGGTGGATGCTATTGCCGTGCCATCCGGTATGAGATTCATTCGAGTCCGTTCGACACGACGCTTTGCCACTGCGCCACATGCCGGAAGGTATCTGCAGCGCCAGCGGTTGCCTGGTTCAGTGTAAGCAGGAGCGGACTGCGCTGGGTACACGGCACACCAAAGACGTTTGAATCCAGCCCAGGGGTTCTTCGCGCCTTTTGCGGTGATTGCGGAACGCCATTGACTTACGCAAACGCCGAATCGTCCGACCTGGTTGATGTTTCGACCTGCTCTCTCGATGAACCTGGCAAGGTTCCTCCGGCGAGTCACACCTGGTGCAAGGCACGGTTGACCTGGGACAGGGCAATGGACGGTCTGCCTGAATATCCCGAAGCCGGCTAGCCGCTGACAAATCGACCGTCCAAGCCAAGTCGAGACATGCCGACCAACTGAGGGCGTGAACGGCCAGGAGGCGACGGCCGTGTCACCGTTTTGGACGTCTGCTCCAGGCGGCGGATTCAACCGGTCGATGCAGAAGCTGCGGCGGCGTGAAGTCGATGCAACGCGTCGCGCGCGGCGTGTAATTCAGTCTGGGCGCCGATGGCGGACACAGTGTCAATCATGTCGATGCGCGCAGCCGTCGCGCGAGAGTGTCCGTCATCAATGACGCGGCAGGCGTTTCTCGGTCAATTGGTTCGAGCCCGCTCCGATGCTGGCACGGGGGCCTGAGATGGATGGCCGATGCCGCCTTCCTGTAGCCAGTAGCCGAGGCCCATGAAGATAGCGCCCCCTGCCAGATTGCCCGTGGTCACGAAGAATTCATTGTGGATAGCCCCCGCAAGCGTTATTGATGCGGGGTGATCAGCCATCAATGCAAGCGCAAACGCAAACATGTTTGCGACGCTGTGCTCGAAGCCGCTTGCCACGAATGCGAAAATAGGCCAGAAGATCAGCCCGAGCTTTGCTCCGTCGTTCGTCGTACGTGCGGCCATCCAGATCGCGAGGCAAACCAGCCAGTTGCAAAGAAGGCCCTTCGCGAACAGAGGGAGATCCGGGGCAGACATCTTTGCCTCCACGGCCTTGAAGAACACCTCTGAACCGTCAGTCAATAGAACCCCGCCGCCTGCCGCGTACAGAATGGCCGCTAGAACAATGGCGCCTATAAGATTTCCGATCCAGCATGTCACCCACACTGCCAACATGCCGCCGATCCCCGTCTTACCTTTCAATACGGCAAACGGCATGTACATTGCCGTTCCGGTGAATAGTTCGGATCCGGCAAACACAACTATTGTAAGGGCGCACGCAAATACGGCGCCCATCACGAGGTGCACGTAAGCTGGGCCGACGTGCGCGCCAACCGAAAACATGAGAATGTCGCCGAAGCCAATATAGGCTCCCGCCATTGCGGCGCCAATCAGAAAAACCAGTGGCGATCGCTGCACAGTCGATGCTTTGTGAGCACCCACCTTTGCGAACTTGTCGATACTTTCAGCGTACATCACTGCTCCACATAAAGATGCACCTCCGCTGCTCGGGAGGTGTTGAGGCAAACTGACGCATATGCCAGTTTTCGAAGGTGTGATATTCGCCAGGAAACTCGCAAAAGTCGACGATTGGTTCTCCCGGCTGCAACTGTGCTCCTTGAGATTGCTATAGTTTGTACCCTTCCTAACGTGTTTTCGTTATATGCCCAATATGGCGGAAAGTTAGTTTATGGGTTATGGAAAGGAGGATGTAATTGAGAGCGCAACCGAATGCCGCGACCCACAGTATTCATGAACGACTGGAAATGCTCTTGGTGCAAAAGAGCATCATCGGTTCGAAAGTCCAAGAGCCGGTGCCGAAGACCTCGGCGACCTGTCAGGCTTTGTCGATCAACTGACGTGCGTCTCTCCCGGCAAAGAATCGACAGTGGCCCCCTCTGCCTGACACTATCTTGCCTGGGGCGTATTCGCGGCCTCAAACACTTGGATCCTCGTACCTAAGTTGATAGAGCACTGTGAGCGTCGGTGGCCATCCAGAATGGCTATTGGAACCGCACCGGCGTGTCCACTACGGGATCATTTTCGTGAACATGCACCGAGACCATTGATCGGCTCCATCCCACTGTCCCGCTTAGGCGAGCTTGAGGGTCGTTTTTGGGCGAGGTAGAGAGGTTCGCAAGAACTCGCTAAACGGCTGAAACGGGGCGCGAGGAGCCCGACGCATTCGCTTTCGATGTCTTCGGGCGCTTAGGGCCTGTTTGAACGCCTGTGGGTCAGCTCGTCGAGCAACCATAGATTCCATTCGACGCTGGAGCGACGTCTTGCGATTTTCTTCAACGCTCGCGATGAAGTCGGTCAGTTCGCGCTCCATTGCCGAATCTTTGGTGTCCGCCTTCCACGACGCGGCTCCGTGCCGTCGGCGTGTGGCCCGGGCAAGGGCTAACGCGGACATTGCAGCCTTCGCACATTCGTATCCAACCAGACCGCAAAGTTCGATCGGCTCGCCGAATTCCCGGAACGCTTCCACATACCGATCGGGCGAGGCGCGCCATGACAAACTCGACCGAAACGCTCCCTAAACGAAGCTTCGGTCACGTGCGTTCGGACGCAAGGCACCCCACACTCCGGTCTTTGTCGGCCGCGTCCGGCGTCGTACCGGACCTTCAATAAAAATCCCGGTTGTGCACCACGCGTTACCTCAGAGACGCCGATTGCGATACGGGAGTAGCGCTTACGGCTTGCTCCAGACCTGTTTCCAACACATGAGAAAGGTACCGCGTGCGTCTCTTGAGACCGCTCCTTCGAGCGGACACGCGGTGCTCACTAGCACGGGGCCGAAGTGGGCGACCTCTCTATCCGCGTCAGCTAGTACATCGGCGGGCACCCGGCCCCAAATCGACAGGCTGGCGAGTACGCCTGCACAGCCAACCAGAATAACGAGAGTCCGTTTTAATCGGGTCGGGCGGCTGGCGATAAAATCAAGTGGCATTGGGTAGCCTCGTCTGGCGGGGGACTTGTAAGTGGTCTTATCGGCACCGGCTACCGAAAATATAGAGCTTCGCTCAATTATTTTTTTCGGACCAGATCGAGGGGGAGAGGGGCAAACGATGGCTCGAAGCTGGGCGCGTATGGAATCCCAGATCCGAGCCCAAATTGCATCCCCGAATAGCTCAATTTCTCATGTATGGAATTTTGTCCGAAACGGATTCGAATGGTCACAAGGCAGACGGTTGATGAGACTGCGACGACGAGTCCGATTCGGAGCGACTTGAGCGGGTCAGTGTGGGACTGGATCCGGCCAGCTTCAGTCAATCGTCAAATACTTGCGACGGTCCACTAGCGAACTCGCTGGCGACGCTTCGGATAACTCATCGATTGGAGGTCTCAATACGCGCTAAAGTTTGCGGGATCACTGCCGACGTTCCGATAATGGAATATGAACCGTACGTCCTGTTCGGCCCGGGACACCCCCGGTGTCTGCAAGCTCGAGCGCCAGCCCTGAGCGTCCCGGCAATCCGCAACGCCCAAGGCAAAGAGGAATTCGGACAATTACCCGATCGGCTCGCCGGGATGGGGCGAGGTGGACGAAGACTTCGCGCGCGGTGTGCTATGGGCGCTTGGTGGTGCCCTGGTCAATCTCAATCACGACTCCACGTGATGGATTGCGGCAAACTGCGAAACTTCGTTTCAGTGAATCGTAATGCCGCCTCGGTAGGACGCCCATCCCCCGTTCCACTCGGAGATTCCATGATTAACCACGCTCGCAGCAGTAGTGACTCTCAGCGCAGTCGTACCCGCATACGCTGACGATCACCAACATCATTGCGTTTGCCACAAAGCAAAGGAACACAGCCACTGGCAAAATCGCTGCCATTAACCAGTTTCGCCTGATCCGCCCCGCTTCACGCGGGACTTTTCGTTCCTGCCTGCGTCACGGCCTGCGGTGTAACCAGTCGCGCATCGGGTGCGTGTCCAGCCATCGAAGTTGCCGATTCCTGTGATGTTCGCGTCTGTAGTGCTCCGCAACCAGGATTGCCGCCACGATCAGGACGATCACCCCCAGCAGCATCCCCGAAATGGACTCGCCCATGGCCGTCTCCTTGCTTGTCGCGATCATGCTTATATCTTAGGTGATGGCAAGGCGCGTGAACGGCGAATATCCGGCGCCGCAGAAGAGGGTACCAACGCTCGCCAACTGCCAATAGGGCTCGCGAGACTGTTGTCTGAGAATTACCGGCATCCATCCCAATATTTGGCATATCGCGGAAACTGGCCTACAGTATTTATCAGACATAAAACGGTAGCTGCAGGCCAAAAGCAAATTTGGGGGCGCACATGGGTATGTTCTTTGACCAGGACATCGCGCATATTGCTCGCGTGATGGTGCCGTCATTGATAGGAGACCTCGGCAGGCCAATCCTGCCGGCTGAATACTGGCGTGGACGGCTTCACGAGCTTCTGGATGCGACTCATCTGACGCGCGCCCAACTCTGCGCGCTGGATAGTCTTCTGCTTCAACTGGAAGACTTTGAAGCCAAGGGCCGGCCCACGCCAGGGGGGAAGCACGTGTCCGTGTCGCTCGAAATCTCGACAACGATCGAAACGACCCCACGCGGTCCAGGGCCACCCTCGACGGCGTGTAGATGGCTCGTCGGACGCGGGACGCGCGGGCGTCGAAGGCCGACCGGACAGCGAGGTACAGCCATTCCTCATCGACGGCGCCATCTCGCTGGTTCGTTTCCCTCACTCACAGCTTGCATACGACGTCGAATCAATATGTGAAGCAAATGCA
>NZ_JARESU010000135.1:0-21246 GCF_046027075.1 Paraburkholderia sp. RL18-085-BIA-A
AAGGCGCGACGTTTTATTTCACGTTACCCGTCGGGGACGCCGCGTAGCTAGACCCCTTGCGATCGGTGCCGTGGTCGACTCGGCACGACAGCTTTCTGGTTGATGACGGCGGTTTCGCCGCGCCAACATGACGGCACTCCAGGGCGCGTCGAGGGTTGGCCTGAGTTCGGCTGATCCGAAACTTCTCACAAGACCGAATACCGGACTTTCCGATGCGCGGGTCTGTATTCCCGGCGACCGTTCACCCGGTAGTCGTATCGATGCGCGCGGTCTACAACAAGGCCGAGTATGCAGAGCAGAGGAGAGCGATGCTCTAGGCGTGGGCAGATATGCTGGACGGCTGGATTGCTACGAATCCAAAGGTGAGCGTCATAGCGCGGGCACAGCCAGCCGAGACTCGTGAGTACATTTTTTGAGCCCGAACCTTTATGTGCTCAAGAGCGTACTCGTTTACTCTCGGATCGCCATATTTGACGCCGGCGGGCAATAATCATAATTATGACGTACGTCAAATATTCTCGCGCATACATTGGACTCCTATCAGATTCGCGTAGCGCCGCGTCTCAAAGTGCAATCATGAAAGCAGATACTCCCGCGCCATCATGCGAGCGCGATGCAGGCGACTCTTTGTTGCCGGAACCGACGCGCCAATGCGTTGCTCAATCTCAGCGATGGTCAGCTCTTCAAAATCCCTTACTATCAGGACATCACGATAGTCGGCGGGCAGAGACTCAGGCGCGTCAGCCAGTTCGCACCGCAAGCGTCGTTGTCGCGACTGCCAATCCAGCGGTCTACCTCTTCCTCGTTGTATGGGTCGAAGTTCAATGCCTTTCTTCCGAGTCGACGGCACTCGTGGCGAACAATGCTGAACATCCATCCGGAGAACGCTACGTCCGCGCGCACTGACGAGAACTTGCGAGCAACGATGAGCAGCACTTCCTGCACGGCGTGTCCACGTCTGAAATTAGACAATTGCGTTGCGCGTACCATCGGATGTCCGGTTGGCATAGTCTTTAAAGACGCTTCAGTGCGGCGGCAGGGTCGCCCGTGCGCGCCGCTTCTATCGCTGCCAGCTTTTGTTCGCCGGGTTCCACATCAACGCCTTGCTTGCTGCTTGGCCAGTTTGCGCCCAACCAGCGCGTATGCAGGACCCCAACCAGCCTGGAAACCACAATGCCGGTAGCGGCGATCGACACAATAACGGCAGTGAGCCCGTTGAGGAAGACAATAGCCAGCGCGACCTCCAATGAGCTAAAGGCGATGGCCGCCAAAGGTGCCGTCAATTTGCGTTACGGGCGCATTGAGACTCTGTCGAAAGAAATGCTCCTGGCATTCCAGGAGTACGTCTGAGGATCCTGGGTCGCATTACTCTAGTTATCGGTGGTCACACCGCTTCCAGACATATGTCAACAATCCATCGACGCGTGCGTCGCCGACATGTCCGGTCGCTCGCCGCCGCCGATGCACATTTCCGTCGCGCCAATAAGCGGTAGGCAATCCCAGAACCGCAGCGCCTGTTCGGCACTTGGGAAAGCGAAAGAAAAACACCGATCTGCTTTTCCACGCCGACACCAATTGTTCTACCGGTTCCGGTCCCACGCGTTTTCGGCGCTGGGCGATTGGGAGAAACCCGAGATTGCAAGGTTTCTGGCACTCATGGGTCCATGGCCTCAATCGTATGGCTGCACAACCCGGCGCGAGAGCATCGCTGAGAAGTCATCACACGGACGCAGCTGGTGGGCGCATTCGTGACCGGGTACCCACTATCGGAACCAGGGAGATGTAGATGCACGACCAGACGATGAACGCGACGCCGTCAGCCTATGCTTATCCATTGCTGATCAAGCACCTGCTGCATACGCCACTCGCCCACGCGCAGAACCAGGAGATCGTCTACAGAGGCCAGAAACGGTTGACCTACAGGACGCTGGGCGAACGCATTGCGCGGCTCGCCGACGGTCTGAGCCGACTCGGGACGCAGCATGGCAGTACTGTCGCGGTCATGGACTGGGACAGTCATCGCTATCTCGAATGCTACTTCGCCATACCGATGATGGGTGCCGTCTTGCAGACGGTGAACGTGCGGCTCTCGCCTTCAGAAATCACCTACACCATCAATCACGCCGGCGCGGAGATCCTTCTCATTCACACCGATTTTCTACCTGTGGTGGAAGCGATCAAGGACAAGCTCGAAACGGTGTGCAAATTCGTCTGGATCGAAGAGGAAGGCAGCGAAGCGTGCGCGCACACGATTCCGTTCTCCGACGAATACGAGAGCCTGCTTGCCCGGAGCGCGTCCAGTTACGCGTTCCCGGATTTTGACGAGAACACACGGGCCACCACGTTCTACACGACAGGCACTACCGGCTTGCCCAAGGGCGTCTACTTCTCACATCGGCAACTGGTGCTGCACACGATTACCGGCATGGCTGCGCTGGCGAGCCCGGTGTCGGGGCAACGGTTTCACCGCGGTGATGTCTATATGCCGCTTACTCCGATGTTTCATGTTCACGCCTGGGGCGTGCCCTACATCGCCACGGTGCTCGGCGTGAAGCAGGTTTATCCAGGACGCTATGTGGCGGAGCGGCTTGTGCAGCTGATACGCGACGAGGAGATCACGTTCTCGCACTGCGTCGGCACGATTCTGCACATGCTGCTGGGCTGTCCGGAGGCAAAGGACGTCGATCTGGGCAAGTGGAAAGTCATCATCGGCGGCGGCGCATTGCCTCACGGCCTCGCGCGCGCTGCGCTCGACCGTGGCATCGATATCTTTACCGGCTACGGCATGTCCGAGACGTGCCCCTTGCTGAGCCTCGCGCAGTTGAGGCCGGGCAGCGGGGACATCGACACGGACGAGGAGGTGCGTCTGCGCTGCAAGACCGGTTATCCCGTGCCGCTCGTCGACTTGCGCATCGTGAATGAGGACATGGAAGACGTCGCGCACAACGGCAAGGCATATGGAGAGATCGTCGTGCGCGCACCGTGGCTTACCCAGGGCTATCTGAAGAATCCGGAGGCGTCCGGGCAGCTCTGGGAAGGCGGCTATCTCCATACCCAGGATATCGCCAACATCGACGCTACGGGCAATCTGCAGATCACCGATCGCATCAAGGATGTGATCAAGTCAGGCGGCGAGTGGGTCTCGTCGCTCGAAATCGAAAGCCTGATTTCACAGCATCCTGGCGTCGCAGAAGTCGCCGTGATCGGTGTCAAGGACGAAAAGTGGGGCGAACGGCCTGTGGCGCTGGTCGTACCCAGGAAAGACCTGGTCACGACGCTTACGGAGGATGATGTCAAGAAGCACGTTCTCGCGTTCAGCGAGAAAGGGCAGATCTCGAAGTACGCTATACCGCAGATCGTCAAGCTCGTCGAGGCGCTCGAAAAAACGAGCGTCGGCAAGATGAACAAGAAGCGTCTGCGTGAACAGTTTATCTGACCCGTGAAATCGAGGAGATCACACGATGAGCATCCCGGGATATAGCGTAGCAACAGCAAGGTCCACATTGCGGTGGACCCCCTGGGGCAATTGCTGGCGGTACATGTGACACCGGCCAACGAACAGGAGCGTACCCAGGTAGCAGAACTGGCATGTCAGGTCCAGCACGTGACGGGACACACAGTCGAAGTTGCATTTGCAGATCAGGGATACACGGGCGAAGAGCCAGCGCAGGCTGCACTCGACGAAGGCATCGAACTGCAGGTGATCAAACTCGAGGAAGAAAAGGGTTTTGTAGTGCTGCCCCGGCGGTGGGTGGTCGAGCGCAGCTTTGGCCGGCTCAACCGGTTCCGTCGCCTCGCTCGTGACTATGAGCGACTCCCTGAAACGCTTGCCGGTCTTCATTTCGTGGTCTTCGCAATGCTTATGCTCGTACACGCGGTTCCAGTACTTCAAAGTTCCTGACACACTCTAGTCCGCAGAGTGACCGCTGTACGTCACAGAACGCGACGTTGGAGGTAACAGAATGATCGATCGCGCCGGGGTGCTGCCGATCGCCGAGGGGCGGCGGCCGGCCAGTCCATTCGTTCGATAATAGGCTCAAATCGGTCAAACACGTCCGCTGATGTCCACGAGCCAGCGGGGCCTAAATCACTTGGAGCTATGCCGCACAGGAGGTGACATGAACCCGGTTTCGGATCTTTCGGTTTTATTAAATACATTGGAGCCGGTGCTTAACCCGGGCGTGTTTGTGTTTGCTTCGGTCAAGGATGGTTATGCCATTGACCCAGCCGTCATCGTTGCGTCAATTCGCGAGCCCGAGGGCTTGTCGGTTGTGACGAGCGAGACGGATGCGCGAATCAGCGGTTTGAATGCGCTGTTCAAATGCGCCTGGATTACGTTGACCGTCAATTCATCCTTGGAGGCGGTGGGGCTGACCGCAGCGTTCGCGAGGGCATTAGGTCATTCCGGCATCAGCTGTAACGTCGTGGCGGGCGCGTACCATGATCATATTTTTGTGCCTCTCGAAGCGGCACAGACGGCGATGCAGGTACTTCGTCAGTTGCAAACTGATGGAGGCACCGCGCAGTAGCCTTTAGTTTTCGGATTGAGGATCAAGAGGGCTCCCCCCGCCAGACGCAAACAGGCGAGGAACGGACCTTCGACAACCGGGCGTGAATCGGTGACCATCCAGACCGTACGATTGAATGTCGGCTATCTGGACCCTGGAGGGTTACTCGTATCTGTCAGGTTCTTACCAAAGTATTCGAAAGCATTGACGATAAAGCAGATGATGGCGCCGTCACAGCGGCGCGCCACGCTCCCTCGCGAACAACAAGAACGCATTGAGCCATGACCACGCTATCGTCCTTGAACCTTGCCACGACCCTTGCGCCCGCGCCCCTCACCGATTTCGTGAATCCCGCGATGACGGTTGACGGGGATGCGCAAGGCATGGCGGCGCTCTCGCCGTCGGCCATCGTCACGATCCCTTTCGCGAGCAGCATCGCGGTGCTCGAAACCTATACGCCGGAAGGCACGCTGAGCGCCGCCATGCCCACAGTGAACTGGGCCAGCGACAACCGCGACGCGGTGACGCTCAGGATGACGGGGAACTACGCCGCGCAGACGATGGTGGGACGCTTCGCCGGGCTCGGCAGCGCGCTGCTCGATCGCTTCAAGACCACGGGCAGCGATTATTCGCAATCGGTCAGCGTTGGGTCCTCAGGTGTGGGCGGCGTTGGACCGTCTTCTCAACGACCCGCCGGCCAGATCGACTTGACGGTGCGAATGGCGAGCGGCGTGACGGTCGAAATCGCGCTGGGCAGCGAGGACGGCGGCCTTTCGGTCCGCATCAAGAGCAGCGGCGCGCTCAGCGAGAGTGAACGCAATGCGCTGGCAAAGCTTTCAGAGGGTTTCCAGCAGGCCATCGACGGCCTGGGCGCCGTGCCGCCGAAACTCGACCTCAGCGGCCTGACGCAGTCCGACACCTCGGTGTTCGCTTCCGTGAGCTTTCAATACAGCGTAACGGGCGACGGCAATGCGGACATCTCGGCAAGCTATTCGCAGGACAGCGCGGCGCGAAGCCTGAGCGTCACGAGCGCGGCGCGCGCCATGAGCGTGAAGGTCGATACGAGCCATTCGGCGCTTTGGGGAACGAGCGCACAACGCGCTGCGTCTGTGGCGAGCTATCTTCAGCAGTTCGATCACGCCAATTCACGCGGGCACGGCAACGCAGCGCTGATGTCGATGTTCGAGGACGGATTCGCGCAGATGAACGAGGACTACGGGACGCCTTCGGCCGAGGCGCTGCCGGGAACGGGCTACGCCCCGTGGCTGCAGCAGTCGGATCAGGCGATGTTGACGGGACTCCCTGACTTCAGCGCATCGATCACGGACGCGTCGGCGTCGCCCAATCCGATGCGTCCGGGCGAAGTCGACGCATTCTCGTATCAGGTCTCGCAAACGACGCAGCTTGAAGGCTCGCGCTTCGAAGGCAAGATTTCGCAAAACCAGCAATCGCACCTGATCGCCAGCTACCATCAGGCGCTCACGGGCGGCGGCAACCCGGTCCTTACCTCGTCGAGGTCCTCGCAGAACTACGATTATGTGCGGATCGACGACGACGCCGAAAGCACCGTCCAGCTGGCTACGGAACGTGGCGCGCTGGTGCACGCCTCGCTGCGTCAGACTTCGGACGAGAGCACACGTCATTCGAAGTACGAACGAGGCGTGCTGACTTCCGACGTCACCACACCGGAAGACTCATCCCGTTCAACGGACCTGCTCTCGTTGCTCGAACCGCTCATCGACAAGGGCGACGCCGCGCGCAATAGCGCCGAATGGCAGCAGGCGCTTTCCCGCGTTCATGGAATGATCTTGCTGAACGTGTCGAACTGAAGCGGCTCGTTCGCACGCCGGGCCGAACTTGCGCAGGTGCTTCTTTGCTTCTGTTCATGCTGGCGTTTTGACTTAGGGCACACGGTTGGGCGCGCTCGCTGATTGTCCGCTCTTTGAAAATGCGACCGGCTCTTGTGGGTTGCGGATTCAACCGGTCAGATGCGCTTGACGTCAACCCACGGTTCTGGAACCGTCCAGGCGGCTCACGAGTATTCCACAGCCCCTGATAGGCGTGAGCGGGCGGGACTGGACGAGCGATTGTCTATCAGATGCGAAAAGCGCGCCTCAGTTGCCGTGCCGTCTCACTACTGCTGACCATGCCTTTTGGTCGCCAAGGGCGATTTTATGAACGTTCGCTGCATACACCCATTCGCGGGCTTGGCGCACAATGAGATCCATGAAAGCAGGGGGGCCGCTGCAGTAAATCTGTGTGTTGGCATGAGTTGGACTCATTGCGTGGGAACTCTTCTGCGCGAATAGATCATCGGACAGGCCGAAATGGTGATAAACCTCTCCGTGACTTCGAAGCGCGTCAAATTCTTCTCGAAGAACTGCGCGGTCGGCCGATCGGGCGAAGTTGTGCACTTCGAACCTTTGACCCGCCGATGCAAGCCGCTTCGCGATTCCCGCGATCGATGCTGCGCCTATTCCGCCAGCAAAAAGGATAGATCGCGCGCGATCGTCCAAAATTGTCGGCGGGCTTTTGGGGGTGCCGACAAACACTTCGTCTCGTTCATTCAACGGAAACCTGGTTAGCAGACTATCCGTTCTGCCATCACCTTCTTGTCTCATGCCTACCACGTAACCATCGGATAGGGACGAAACACTGAGCAAAGGATAAATTCTTTGCTTGTCGCCAGCGCTATTCAGACAGAGAGTGACGCACGACCCATCGTTAAACGGCGGAAGCGCCGATTTGGACGTTGTTCGAAGTTCAACGGCATGGTACCCCTTAGCAATTTGCCATGTCCGGCCCACGATGACGGGAATCAGGTTGTCGCGCATGTCGTCTCCAATAGGATCTGCTTCACAGGTGCAACTCTAGCCGATACCGCGTAAGGGATGGAGAGGGGAGTCGGGTTGTAGCGAATCCGCAGTGATGATCGGGCGTCGAAACCCGCGTGGTTAAAGGCGTTGAGCGATTAGTGCAAGGATGGTATTTCCAGAACGTACTTTCTGATTATTGATTACATCACGTTGACGATGCTTGGCATAGCATAGTAAATGCACTTGGGAACGGTATGTCCATCAAGGGTGACAAGGCAATGCTTGGGCTGCTTTCACACCGATCCATGCACGATCGCTAATGCACACGATAAGAAACTTCAACTTTATCTTGTGGGCGGGAGAAGGCACTATAGCTTCCCGTCCGCTTTACAAGGCGTGTCGACCCGCAACGAGGCGTCACGTTCGACCACTGCACACAGGCGAGCGAGGAATCGTTTTCGCCGTCGTCAATAGATGAAGGCAGCTGTATCCTTGGCAAGGCTGCCGACGCATCGCGCACGTCAGAGCGGCTAGATGCGCCGCTACATCGCGCTGAGGTATTTCAACATCGGACCCGCATCGATTTACGTCGTCAAGCTCCTGGCCGAGCTGCTGCTGGGGGGCGGCCGCGGCCGCGGTGTACGGTCTCACATTTCCCGGTGTTGTTCGTCTGAGTCGAAAACTGTCAGTAGCTCACAATATTCCCCGCTCTTCTTTCTGTTCCGTTGCTGCGGGAGGTGCCAACCATCGGGACGCTGTGTGGCGGCGTTCTGTCATTTGGCGGCCTGGTCTATCTGATCAGCTCGGGAAACCCAGTCGCGCTTTTTGCCGGCGGTGTGCATGCCGGTGATCTGCTGATGCTGATGGTAGCGCTTGCTTATGCGCTGTATGGAATCCTGGTATGCCGTTGGCACGTTGGATTGCCGTTGTGGCAGTCGACGTATCTTCAGGCCATCGCTGCATTGGTCTTCACGCTGCTTCTTGAACTACGACTGCCGGTGCATGCAGCACTCCCGAACGGGGCGAGTTTGCCGTTGATTGCCTACGGGAACACTGGCATGGGTCGTATTACCGTATCTTCTGGATACAGGGAATCAAACGTCTCAGCCCTAACCATTGCAACATGTTCATGAACCTGCTGCCAATTGCAACGGCGGCGATTGCCTTCGGATGGTCTGGTGAACATCTTCATTTGTATCATCTGCTCGGAGGTGGGGCAGCGCTCATTGGGGTGTTGTTGGCCCAGACATTGCGTCGGCCATTGTTCACCGACACAGCCCACGCAGCAATGTAAAAGTAAGCAGGACGATGAGCATGTCGAGGCTGCGGCCGCTCCTCGGGACGGAACAGCCATCCAGCCCAACGTGCTGGATGGCTCAAATGGGTCCGATAACCGCTAACTGACCCAACAAAACAACAACACCCCACATAGCCCACGTAGCCCTCTCCGTCATACGGGTTAATGACGATCGCGACCAATCTTCTCCTACCATGTCAGCTAGACCGAACACGACGGAGCCCTGTATGCCCTACACCCCAGCATCGTCATTGCGACCGCCCGCCGATGCCGCACTCGCCCAGCGTGTCGATGCGGTGCTGTCCCGCGCGCTCGACGCGCAGCGTCTCGTCGGCGCGGTAGTGCTGATCGCGCGCGACGGACAACTCGTCTATCGCCGCGCGGCCGGATTCGCGGACCGCGAATCGCGCACACCGATGCGCGAGGACACGCTGTTCAGACTCGCGTCGGTGACGAAGCCGATCGTCTCGACGGCCGCCATCGTGCTCGTGGCGCAACGCAAACTGTCGCTCGACGATGACGTCACACGCTGGCTGGCCGATTTCCGCCCGAGCCTTCCCGACGGCCGCGTGCCGGCGATCACGGTGCGGCAACTGCTTACGCATACCGCGGGCCTTGGCTATCGCTTTGCGGAAGCCGATGCGAACGGGCCGTATGCGCGCGCGGGCGTATCGGACGGGCTCGACGGCGCGGCCATCACACTAGGCGAGAACGTACGCCGGATCGCGAGCGCGCCGCTGCTGTATGCGCCGGGGACGAGCTGGAACTACTCGGTCGCGCTCGACGTGACCGGCGCGCTGATCGAGGCTGTCTGCGGGATGCCCCTCGCCGAAGCTGTCGATGCGCTGGTGCTCCGTCCGCTCGGCGCTCGCGACACGGCGTTCGTCGCGGTCGATCCCGCGCGGCTCGCGACACCGTACGTCAACGATACTCCGCAGCCGCACCGGCTCGGCGAGAACGAGACCGTGGCTATTCTCGAAGGCACTGTCGGCGTCACGTACTCGCCGGCGCGCGCGCTCGACGCGCAGGCTTTTGCGTCGGGCGGTGCGGGGATGGTAGGCAGCGCGGGCGACGTGCTGCATGTGCTGGACACGCTGCGCGCGGGCGGCGGCGCACTGCTGCCTGCCGCGTTCGTGGACGAGATGGGACGCGTGCAGACTGGCGATTTCGTTTTGCCGGACCGGCCCGGCGTCGGTTTCGGGATTGGCTTTTCGGTGCTGCGCGATCCACACGCAGCGGCGTCACCGGAATCGCCGGGCACGTGGCGCTGGGGCGGTGTCTACGGTCACTCGTGGTTCGTCGATCGCGCGCGCGGGCTGACCGTCGTGTCGCTGTCGAATACGCTCTATGAAGGCATGAACGGCCAATACACAATCGATCTGCGCGACGCCGTGTACGGCGTCGGGTGACGTGCAGGCCTGAGAGCGCGCTGCCTTTCGGAATTGCCGTGCATTCGTTTTGACGGGACCGTCTTGAGGAAATGTGCGCTCAATCCAACGGTCCGGACACGAATACGAGTCGACGATTGGGACGACAAAAGAAGGCAGGTTCGTCGACTCGCGGCCATGAAGAGACCGTGGCTGGCTAAATTTCGACAACGGTTACCAGACTTAATGCGGCCACACATTGAAACGCGGCGACCATGGCGATTCGATTCATGTTGGCAGCGGAAGGCGAACTGGTTCAACCGTTCAGCGGGGTGCTTGCTTGACGGTATCGTCGCTATTCGACCGGGCGAAAAGGCTGCCTCCACAAGGATCTCGGTCACCAATTGACGATTGAGCGGGAATCATTCGACATTAGTCGCGTGCTTTCGGCAACTATCGGAAAACCTGGGAAACGCCGCGCTTTGCGCGGCGCTTTCTCATTTTTGGATTCGCCAATCTATCGGTCTCCGGCCGATCGGATCAAGATCGCGCATGGCAATGCCGATCGACTCCTTAAACTGAACGATTCCACCGAGGTTTGACGTTGACTCTCAACTGGTAAAGGGCGCTGACAATCATGTAGCGGGCCTCGAGACAAGCCGTTGTTACCTGACGGAGGCCAACATGAACTTCTGCGGAATAGACCTGCACGCGAACCACAGTGTGGTAGCAGCTAGTAATGCTGAAGACCGGATCGTGCTGTGGCTGCTGTGGTGCGCGGTCAACGAGCCTGGCGCCGAACTCGACATCCTGCTACCTAAGCGGCGCGACAGAACCGCTGCCAAGCGCTTCTTCAAGCGTGTGATGCGATCTTGCGCGACGCCGCGCAAGATCGTCACCGATCGGTTGCGCAGCTAGCCGGACGCGAAGGCGCAGAGAGATGAAACGCCGTCGATCCATCTCCTGCTTAGCCTGGGGCAGAACGTCCGGTTTCATCAAGCCACCGAACGATGTGACGCACAGTATCGCCGTAGAAGGTGCGATACAGTTCCTTCGACACATAGCCGATATGAGGTGTCGCGAGCACGTTGGGCAATTCGCGCAGCGGGTGCGGATTGTCGAGCGGTTCGACATCGTAGACGTCCAGTGCGGCGCCGGCAATCTGACCGGTCGTGAGTGCGTCGAGCAGTGCGACAGGGTCGACGATCAGTGCTCTGGACGTATTGATCAGCCTGCTTGTGGGCTTCATCTGCGCGAGTTCCGCCGCACCGACCAAACCTTGGGTTCGCTCGCTCAACCGCAAATGGATCGACAAGAAATCTGCCGTGGAGAACAACTCATCCTTGCTGACTCGCTGCACGCCCTTTTCCGCGGCGCGCTCGGCGGTGAGGTTCTGACTCCACGCGATGACGTTCATTCTGAATGCCCGCCCGATGATGCCGACGGCCGAGCCGATATGGCCGAGACCAAGCACTCCGAGCGTCTTGCCCGCGAGTTCGTCGCCAAGCGAAAGTTGCCAGCCGCCCTGACGCAGTGACTGATTTTCGAAGGGAATATTGCGGGCCATCGCGAGAATCAGCGCCCATGTCAGCTCGATCGTCGGCGTGGACGAATAGCCTGTATGACGAATTTCAATGCCGCGTTCCGCAGCCGCCTCCTGGTCGATCGACACATTCCCCGCGCCAGTCGAGGCAATCAGCTTCAGGTTCGGCAGGCTTTCGATGACCACGCGGGGCAGCGGTGTGCGTTCTCGCATTACGCATATGACGTCGAATGGCTGCAGGCGTTGAATCAGGCTCCCGATATCGGCGACGTGGTCGTTGAAGACCGAAACTTCCGCCAGGCTCTTAAGCGGCGACCAGTCTGCCATCCTCAGCGCGACATTCTGATAGTCGTCGAGAACTGCTACCTTGATAGGGAGATTGGGGTCCACGTTAGGCGCTCCAGAAATTGTCGACGTTGCTACCAACGGAATGCTAGGAAACCCGGCCCGTTACGTAAATCAATAAGTAGCGACGCCACCCATCGCCAACCGCGATGGCGCGTCATCGAATTGCAACGGTCCTCATGACACGTCGCCTCGTTGCTTGTCGAGGTGGTCGACCAGCATGCGCGCGGGAAGCGGCAGGGTATCAAAATGGCGCGCGACTATTAATAACGGCCGCAGCGACCACGGTTCATCGAGTTCAACGACGCGAAACGGCACCGAATGCATATAAGGTGTCACGCTTCCCTTGGGAAGCACACCGACGCCGAGACCCGCGCTGACCATATTGCGCACCCCCTCGAAGCTGGTCACCTCGATGCGCACGCGAAGCCGCCTGCCGGCACGCTCGGCAGCGGCGCGACACAATTTGGAAATGGACGTGCCGTACGGCATGCTGACGACGTCGTCCTCCAGAACTTCCGCGAAGGTCACGTTTGTGCGCTCGGCGAGCCGGTGATCCGACGGCACGATCACGACCAGCTTATCGACGCTGTACGGCCGCCATTGCAGATCGCCGAGGGAATCCTCGGTGGCCGCGCAGATGCCGAGATCGGCGACGCCGCTTGCGATCGCCTGCACGACTTCATCGCTCGATTTCTCGACCATATCGATCCGCACTTTCGGATTGGCGCGCAGAAAGGAGCGCAGCACACCCGGCAGATACTGGACCATGGCGGTAAAGTTCACATAAATCCGGGTATGTCCCCTCAATCCCGCCGAATATTCAGACAGTTCGTCCGAAATTTGCTGCAAGTGCTCGCTCAGCCGCTTCGCATGATGATAAAGCGCCTCGCCCGCGGGCGTCGCCTGCACACCGCGGCTGTGCCGATATAACAGCGGCGTGCCAGCGTCGTCTTCGAGATCCGATACGCGCTTGCTGACGGCCGACGCCACGATGTGCGTGCGGGCTGCGGCCGCAGCAATGCTGCCCTCCTCGATGACAGCCACGAAAATGCGCAGAGACTCCATGTCGAGTCGCAACGGCCGATCTGCTGAAACACGCATCCTCATTCCTTCGGGTTGGATATCCGGGAGGTTAGCACCCATCGCGTTTGGCGATGCCTCTATTGAACATTGAGAAGTTTTCAATACACTCGGCAACCGGCATTCTGTGTGCCATGGCGTTCGATCCGCGCGGGCCATCGCCCAAGGCGGGAGGCCGGGCAGCGTGAATCGCGATTCTATGTCGAGAAGACGACTCTGTCCTGGCCGCCGGAACATTCGCCTTTTCAGAAGCACAAGCCCGTGCACGGCCGGAACGCCTGAAAACACTGTTGAGAATATGAAGGAGACGAAAGATGGAACACAAACAGGTTGCCCTGAGCTCGCGAACTCATTGGTACGAGGGCCTCACTGCAACGCACTGGCGCGTGCTGAAAGCGAGCTTTCTCGGTTGGATTTTCGACGGTTACGAGGCACTGGCACTCGTCGTTGTGCTTGGGCCAATGCTGCATTCGGTGCTGTCGCCGGCGCAAGCGGCGTCCCCCACGACCTACGCGGGTCTGGTCATCGGCATCACCTTGCTCGGCTGGGGGGCGGGCGGTCTGATCGGCGGGATCCTTGCGGACTATGTGGGACGCAAGCGGATGATGCTCTGGTCCGTATTCCTCTATGCCGTGTTTTCGGGTTTGACCGCGTTCTCGCAAACCTTCTGGGTGTTGTGCGGACTGCGTTTCCTGACCGGCCTCGCCATGGGCAGTGAATGGAGCACGGGCGTCGCGCTACTGTCGGAAACCTGGCCTGAGCGGGCTCGTGCGAAAGGCGCGGGCTTCCTGCAATCGGGCTTCGGCTGGGGCACGCTGATCGCGGCGGTCGTGTGGTACGCGCTTTCGTCGGCGCATCCACTCGGTGCCGAAACCTGGCGGTTAATGTTCGTGCTTGGCGCAGTCCCCGCGTTCTTTGTGCTGTACATCCGCCGCGGGGTCAACGAGTCTGAGAAATGGCAACGCGCGGTACGCGAGAAACGCTGGAGCGCGACGAACACCCCGCCGGTCGCGGGCGAAGCGCCTGCATCCGAAAAGCGCCCCTTCACGCTCACGCAACTGTTCAGTGAACCCGAAGCGCTGCGCCGCACGATGCTTCTGCTGGTGTTGTCGATCGTCACGACCGTCGGCTGGTGGGCCATTTCCAGCTGGCTGCCGACCTATACCGTGTCGCTCGCTAAAGCCGAAGGTATCCCCGACGCCTTGTCGTGGGGCTCGAAGATATCGATCGCATACACCGTTGGCGCGATTGCGGCCTACATGATCGCGGGCTTCGTGGTGGATGCAATGGGCCGGCGGGCCTTCCTGTCACTCACTTTCGTCGGTGCTCTGGTAACAACGTTCATCACATACAAGCTGACGACAAGCGTCGAAGCGATGATGATCGTGGCGCCGATCAATGGCTTCTTCACCTTGGGCTGTGCCTATGTCTGGATGGCGATCTACCCCTGTGAACTCTTTGGCTCCAGCGTGCGCTCCACTGCGATCAGCTTCGTGTTCAATGCAGCGCGCCTGATCGCGTGGGTGTTTCCCATCATCGCGGGCAGCATGATCAAATCGTTCGGTGGCGTGTCGCAGGCCGCGTTGGCTCTGGGTTCCGTGTATCTGCTTGGTATCGTGCTGCCGTGGTTCTTGCCTGAAACGCGTGGCGCAGGCATGCCGGACTGAATCAGCCTAAGCATTCTGGATACCTAACTCTATTATGGAGAGAAAAATGTCTCGAAGTTTTCGTATTGGACAGATCGTTCCAAGTTCGAATACGACCATGGAAACTGAAATTCCAGCCATGTTGCGTGCCCGTGAAGCGATCCGCCCCGAGCGGTTCACGTTCCATTCGAGCCGGATGAGAATGCACAAGGTCACGAAAGAGGAATTGGTGGCGATGAACAAGGAAGGCTTGCGCTGCGCGGCGGAACTCGCCGACGCTCGTGTCGATGTCATGAGCACGGCTTGTCTGGTCGCGATCATGGCGATGGGGCCCGGATATCATCGGCAAACCGAACGCGAACTGTTGGAAGTTGCGCGTGCCAATCATTGCCTTGCGCCTGTCATGACCTCCGCGGGAGCGTTGGTAGAAGGTTTGAAGATCATGGGCGCTCGCCGGATTTCGCTGATGGCGCCGTACATGCGGCCCTTGACTGACCTCGTCGTCGCTTATATAGAAAACGAGGGCATTGAGGTCATCGATTCCATCTGCTTTGAGATTCCCGACAACCTTGAAGTCGGGCTGCGCGACCCGATGCGGCTGGTCGACGACGTTCGCGGCCTGAACACGGAAGGCGCGGACGTCGTGGTAGCGTCCGCATGCGTCCAGATGCCGTCATTGCCGGCGATTCAGCGCATCGAAGACATGCTGGGGATCCGCACCGTCTCGACGGCGGTATGCACCGTCCGGCGTATGCTGGATCATCTTGAGCTCGAGCCGATCGTCCCCGGCGCGGGAGCGTTGCTCTCCGGTGCGTGATCTACCGCTGTAGCGTCAGGAACAGATCTTTGCGCGGTCGGGCCTGGCGATACCGCGATCGCCACTGGGTGGCCACATATGACGGCGTCAGCAACGATCCGCTGGCTGCCGGCCTCGGCAAAACCGGGCACGTCGGCCCGCGACCGGTTATTGCGGACCCGGCGAGCCCTACGGCAGCCGAGTCGCGGCGCCTCGCTCTTTGGTCGAATTACCTCGAGTTCATCGACCTGACCGCGAACGGCGGCTACGGTCGTTCCTGTCACTAACAGGCCACCGCGGGTGGTCCGTGTTCCGTCGTCGTCCGTGTATTCCGCTGCGCCACTTCTCGGTAGCATCGCGGGAGATGCAATCAATGGACACCAGAGAATCGTCGTCATTCACCGCGCTCCTGCCAGTGGGGTCGGCACGCGATGGTGGCAACGACCCGAACAGCGGCCTGACTGGCACTCACCCGGCCGACATCCCGGCCTCAACAGGCAAAGGCACACATACCTTTTCTTTCAGCCAGGACGGCGAAAGCTTTCTGCTCGACGGCGAGCCTTTCCAGATCCGCAGCGGAGAGATGCATCCCGCCCGCATCCCCGCCGGCTACTGGCAGCATCGCATCCTGATGGCCAAGGCGATGGGGATGAACTGCATCGCCCTCTACGTCATGTGGAATTACCACGAAGCGAGTCCGGGGATTTTCAATTTCCGCACGGGGAACCGCGACATCGAAGCATTCATTCGACTGTGTCAGCAGGAGGGGATGTGGGTGTTGCTGCGGCCGGGTCCCTATATTTGCGGCGAATGGGATCTGGGCGGCATTCCGTCGTACCTGTTGAGTTACCCGGACATCCAGCTCAGGACCGACTCCGCTCACGATCCTCGCTACATGTCGGCGGTAGCTCGTTACATCAGGGAGCTGAGCCCGCGCATCGACCCACTGTTGGTGATTCACGGTGGACCGATCCTGATGATTCAGATCGAGAATGAATTCGGCTCGTACGCCGGCAACCCGGCTTACCTCGAAGAGATACGGCAGCTCTGGCTTCAGGAAGGAGTACACGGGCCGTTCTATACCGAAGATGGCATCACGCAGCTTGAAGAGAATCGCACGAACGTCACCGGCGGCGCGATTGCACTGAGCAATGGAGATGCGGAGCAAATCGCGGCCGTCCGGCAGGAATTTCCGGCCGTTCCGGCGATGGCCGGTGAAGTGTATCCAGGGTGGCTCACCCATTGGGGCGACGAGACTCTCAACGGTACGGCCGCAGATATTTCCGGCACGCTAGACGCGTTCATGCAACTGAAGCTGTCGTTCAACCTCTATGTCATTCACGGCGGCACCAGCTTCGGCTTCTATGCCGGCGCAAATGTGGATGCCGACTCAGGCGAATATCAACCCGACATTACCAGCTACGATTACGCGGCACCCATCAGCGAGCAAGGCGTGGCGACGTCAAAGTACATGAAGTACCGCGACGTCATCGCCCGCTATCTCTCGACACCGCTGCCCGATATACCCAAACCCGTTCCGACTATCAGCCGCAAAGGAAGCCATGCCTTGATGCCGGAACTTTGCGCGTCCGTTTGGGACAACCTGCCTGCCGCGCTCCCGGCCGAACAAACCGTCGACCCGCAGCCATTCGAAATGTATGGCCAGGCGTTTGGTTTCGCGCTGTATCGTAAGAAGCTGCAGGGCTACCGCGGTGGTGTGCTGGATATCAAGGATGTTCACGATTACGCGACCGTTTTCGTCGGCGAGCAATACGTAGGCGGTGTGTCGAGAGTTTTCATGCCGGAGCATCGCGTGCAGCCACTGAATGTCATGCACCACGCGCCCCTTACGCTTCCGCTTGTGTCGACGTCGCCGGACAGCGACGTATCATTGGATATCCTCGTCGAGGGCATGGGGCGCGTCAACTATGGCCACGCGATGCTCGACCGAAAAGGCATTCTCGAACCGGTCACGCTGGAGGATGCGGGAGATTCGAGCGACACGCTCACTGGCTGGGAAGTCTTCCTGTTGCCGATGGATACCGCGTTTATCGCGAACTTGCGCACCGTCTGCGCGAATCCTCGTAAGGCCGGACTGTTCTTCAAGGCGACTCTGTCGCTGGATACAATCGGCGATACCTATCTCGACATGCGTAACTGGACCAAAGGTGTGGTCTGGGTCAACGGGCACAATCTGGGTCGCTACTGGAATATCGGTCCGCAAGAGCGCCTGTATTGTCCTGCTCCGTGGCTGAGGCTGGGTGACAACGAGGTCATCATTTTCGATCTGCACCAGATGGAAGCCAAACCGGTAGAACTCGCGCGCACGCTATCGTAAGGAGGGCACCGGAAGCCAACACGGGGAAATCCGCGGCAACTTCGATTACCTTTCGCCACTGGCCGGGACCAACTCCAAAGTGAGCACTTCGAAAGGCGCGAGCGAGATAGTCTGCGGCCGGTCCGCGTCCAGCACCGGCGGAACATGCGAGGTATGGCCGTGCCATAAGCTGTGCGTCTGGAATCGTCCCGCCGCGCCGGCTGGTAATTCCAGTTGCCGCCGCAAATCGAGCACGAAGCGCTTCGCCTGGCTGTCGGGATTGCGCAGCGTGATGATCGCCTTGACCGGCGACCATGCAGCCCAGCCGTACACCTCGAGCCCATCCGGCGCACCGCCAATCCAGTGGCTGTCGCGCAGCACCTCGGCGTTTGCCCGGGCCCATCTGGCAGATTCGGCGAGAACGTCCCAGTCGCCGGCGCCGAGCAGCGACGGCGTGATGTACAGCTCCTGCAGTTGCGCGCCGCTGCCGAAGTACGAATGCACTTCATTTGCGAAGTCCTGGCCTTGAGCGGTGTTCAACCGATCGTTGAACTGCGCGTAGATGATGCCGTGGAGCATCAGCGAGTTGAGCGGAAACAGCGGACTCCTGACTACGACATTGCGGTAAGTCTGTGCGTCACGGTAGGTCATCCAGCGTTCGCGATTGCTGCCAACGCCGGCCAGGTCGTCATCCTTGCCGCCGCGCCAGATCGAATCAGCGTAGCGTAGCCAGAACGGCGATGGATAAGTGCCGACGGTGAGGTTGACGAAGGTTTCGGGCCTGGTCTCGCGGATGTCCTCGATGAGCTGGATCGCCGCGTCCCAGTCGCTGCTGAAGCGGCTGCCCGGGACCACCTTGTCGGCATTGCCGGTGCCATCGAATTTGAACTGATTGATGCCGTGCTGTGTGAGCAGTTCCATCACGGCCTCATGGAAGCGTCGGTAGTATTTCGGCCCGGACAGCGCGAAGCAACCATCGATGATCTCGTATCCTGCGGTGTGGCCTCGCGTCACGCGTTCCTGCCGCGTCGAGCCATAGCCGCCCCACGGTGACAGCCACACTCCGGGCGACGCGCCGTGCCGGGCGGCGGCGTCGCGCAGCGGCACGAATCCATGCGGAAAATCCTTGCCGAAATGCCAACTGCCGCTGTAGTCGTCCCAGCCGTCATCGAACAGGAAGGAGTCGAGTTGTACGCCGCGTTTGTCGTGCAACTCGCGGCCGATGTCGTCGATGCGTTCGAGCGCTTGCTGCTGCGTGTACGGCATGAGGTAACCGATGTCGTACCAGCAGTTGTAGTGCAGGAACGGGCGGTACGGATGGGCCCGTTCGCGTTCGAGATAGGCCGCGAAATCGCGGCGTAGCTGGCCATCGCGAGCCACACCAGCCACCGCCGAGAAGACACTGGTCTTGCCCTTTTCCAGCGGCAAAGCCCGCGACAGGGTGAAGCTGACGCTGTCCCCGCGTACCTGGCTTTGCGACAACGGAAGCTCGAAACCAAGGTAGACGTTGCCCGCGACCACAGGTGTTCCCTTGAACTCGCCGCTGGTTTGCGCACCGCACGCCTGCGTCTCCAACAGCGAAACAGTGGCAACGTGCTCGTCCTTGCTGATCGCGGTGATCGCCACCTGCAAGCGCAAGTACTGCGAGCTTTCGCGTTGCTCCACGCTCCACTCCACCCGCAGGCGATCCTGTTCGTCGCCGAGGATGGCACGCACGCGCCTGCCCGCGATCCGTTCGGCCAGTCGAGATGCTTTGGGATTTGCCGTCAGCATTTCTTCGCGCAGCGGCGCAAGCAGCTTCAGTTCGGCAATGCCCAGTGTGCGACCGTCGGCCAGCGATAGCGCAAACGGCGCGGTGACCCGCAGCGTATGCACGTGCACGTTGTCGGTCAGGGCGAAATCGGCCAGATGCTGGTGCCTGACGGTCCAGTTCAAGGCGATCGCCGCGTTACCGAAAGAATGACTGTCACCGTTCGTCTGGAACACGGGCATGCCCGGATGCGTTGGCGCAGTTTCTTTGGCGTGCATGGACCAGGCCTCAGGATGAGGAGGGTGCCTGATCCATAGAGTACTTCGGGCGGATTGAGCAAGTGCATGAATTTTTTTCAGTTTGCAAGGCTTGCAGGTCGCGAAGCAGTACCCGGGCACGCTGGAGCAGCTGGAGCATCTACCAATAGGTCACCATTCTGACGGAAGCCGGAAGCCGGAAGCCGGAAGCCGGAAGCATTCGCTTGTGCGCCGCACAGCAATTCCATTCCCTGATTTCATAAACCGGCACACTTCACCCGCTGGCTTCGCCCAACTCTCATTATCGCGACTAAACCCTCGTCAGCGCGGCGTGGAGCGCGGCCGTAACCTGCTTCACCGTGTCGAGGCGCTGGATTTCTGCCGGTACTCGCTCGGCGATTGGCTGGTCCACTGCCGGAATGCGCGAGCAAACGTCTTTTCGCTCGCGAAGCCAATCGACAGCGCAATCTGCTTGATCGAATGCGTGGTGCGGCAGAGCTGCTCAATCGCCCGCTCGCGTCGCACCGCATCCTTCAGCGTCTGCAGCGACGTCCCTTCTTCTTCCAGTTGACGATGAAGCGTGCGCACCGACACGTTCAGCGCGCCGGCCAGCGCCGCGGCGGTGTGCGGCTCGCTCGGCCGGGCAATCATCAGCGCACGTGCACGGCTGGCCAACAGCCTATCGCGACGGTACTGCAGCACGGTGAGCGGCAGTGCGTGCTGCAGCATCGTGCGCAGCGCACGTTCGTCGCGACGCGGCGGCAATGCAAGGTACTGGGCGGCGAAGCGCATGCATGCGCGGTCCTGGCCGAAGTGCACCGGCCCCGGGAAGATCAGCGAATGGACAGTGCTGTGCGGCGGCCGCTGGAACGGGAAATCCGTTGCGATCAACGGAATGCGGGAATCAATCAGCCAGCACGCGTACCCGTGCACGTAGCGCAACACCGTGACGAGGCAGAACTCGCGCAGCGCGCCGAACTGCCGTCTTTCTTCGAGCTCGAGGGTTGCGATGTCGTCTGCGACTGTCAGGGTCGGCAGGATGTCGTCGGTGAGCAGCCGATGGTGCCGGCACCATCGTTTCAGCGCGACGCCAAGGTTCGGCGAAGTCAGCGATGCGCGAGCCAGCAGGCCGTAACTGCCCCAGGGCAGTCGGCGCGAGAACCAGCCCAGCGCTTCGTCGTCGAGTTGCTGCATCGCGACGCGGCACAGCGCTTCGAATTGCGTCGCTGTCACGCGGGCGCCAGGTTTGCTCAGCAGCGCTGGCGCAATTTGTGCCTCGCGCAGCGCATCCGACGGATCGGCGCCGTATTTCTCGTAGCCGAGCAGCACGGCATTCACGAATGCCATTGGGGTCGCGGCGCGATCGATCCGCGGCGCGCGTCGGGAAGAGGCGGCGGGCATGGCGCTGTCGGGGCTGGCACAAGTTGGCAGGATAGGCTACCACAACGGCAGAACATGCGCGGCGCACTGGCCTAAGCTGACACCCTTGGATCGCTCGTATATCGAAGTGACATGAGGAGA